>JBHORA010000006.1:0-1783 GCA_042408535.1 Chloroflexota bacterium
CCGGTCGAAGCCCGGATTCGAAGCCCGACGGGGCGACGGCATCGCCTTCCTCCGAAGCGAACGGCCGTCGGTCTCGGGTGACCGCTTGACATCGACGGCAGCGGTGCCCGAGTATACGGCAACATTTGAGCGAGAGGTGCACAAACCTTGCGATGAGGCAGCCATCCAGCTCCATCGGGCAACGCAGCGAGACGGTCCGTCGGGCGAACCTGAGCGCCATCGTCCGGGAGCTGCATGCTCGGGGCCCGCTGACGCGCTCGTCCCTCGTCGCCCGGACGGGCCTGACCCGGAGCGCCATCCGAGGCCTCATCGGGGAGCTCGTCGAGGGCGGGCTCGCCGCCGAACGGCCGGGCGCCCCGGTCGGGACACCGGGTCGTCCGTCGTCGCGGGTCCACCTCGACCAGGAGCGGGCGCTCGTCGTCGCCCTCGAGATCAGCGTCGACACCATCGCCGCGGGCGTCGTCGGCCTGGGCGGCGTCGTCCACGCCAGCCGGCGGGTCGCCCGGCCCCGTGCTCACCTCTCGGTGGACGAGATCGTCGGCGACCTGGTCGAGCTCGTCAATACCATCTGGCCGCCTCGGCTCTCGCGAGCAGCCTGCATCGGCATCGGGGTTGCCGTCGTCGGCATCGTCCGCCGGGAGGACGGCCTCGTCACCCTCGCCCCGAACCTCGGCTGGCGAGATGTCCCCCTGGCCCAGCACCTGGCCCGGGCCCTCGCGGCCCCGATCCCGATCGCTGTGGCGAACGACGCCGATCTTGGCGCCCTGGCCGAACTTCGCCGGGGGGTCGCCACCGGCCACGAGGACGTCCTCTTCATCTCCGGCGAGGTCGGGGTTGGCGGCGGCCTCATCGTCGGAGGCCGCCCGCTGACCGGGGCCGCTGGGTTCGGGGGCGAGGTCGGCCACATGCCGGTCAACCCACTCGGGGTCCCCTGCGGCTGCGGGTCCGTCGGCTGCTGGGAAACGGAGGTCGGCGAGCGAGCCCTCCTCCTCCGGGCCGGGCACGCCCCGGACGAGGGTCGGGACGGCGTCGAAGCGGTCCTCCGCGAAGCCGAGGCCGGGTCACCGAGGGCGCTCGCTGCCCTCGAGAACGTCGGGCGCTGGCTGGGGCGAGGGATCGCTGGCCTCGTCAACGTCTTCAACCCGCGGCTCGTCGTCCTCGGCGGGCTGTTCGGGCGGATCCACCCATACATCATCCACACCCTCGAGGACGCTCTCGATCACTTCGCCCTCCCCGCGCCCCGGGCCCTCGTCCGGGTCGTGCCGGCCAGACTCGGGGTCGACGCGCCGCTCCTCGGAGCGGCAGAGCTCGCCTTCGAGCCGCTCCTGGCCGACCCGGCCGCGTGGCTCCGGCCGGAGGGCGACGCTGCCAAACGGGCGACGGCCTGACGGCTGCGGGAGGAGAGCAGGTGCCACGGTGTCCTTCGAGTGAACGTGGGGAAAGGAGGTAGCACGTCTGAAGGGATCGAGCTGCTGAACCGACGAGTGTGGACCAACCGTTAGGAGGAGGAATTGCACATGGCCCAACGCCGAATCGCCGCCCTGTTCGGGGCGGTCGCTGTCGCCGCCGCCGCCTGCGGAGGCGGCGCCAGTCCCACTCCGGCCGCTTCGGCCGGAGCATCGGCCGGAGCATCGGCGCCAGCGAGCCAGCAGGCCGCGGAGTGCGTCGTCGGCGTGTCCTGGAACAACTTCCAGCAGCCGCGCTGGGCGGCCACCGACCAGCCAAACATCAAGAAGACGGTCGAGGCCGCCGGTGGCAAGTACATCGACGCCGACGCGAACTT
>JBHORA010000014.1:0-1282 GCA_042408535.1 Chloroflexota bacterium
GGTCGAGCAACGGCTCCGAACTCTTACGGCCGACGCCGGAGTCGCCTGGCTCATCGAGGGGGACCTCCCGCGCCTGCCGGCGGCCTTCGAGCAGGCCCTCTTTGCGATGATCGCCGAAGCGGCGAGCAACGCGGTTCGACACGCCGGCGCGCGGCGGCTGACCGTTCGCCTCGGTCTCGCCCGATCGCGGATCGTCACCATCGTCGAAGACGACGGTCGCGGCTTCGAACCTCGCGCGGCCGTCGCCGAAGGGCACGGTCTCGGGCTCGAGGGACTTCGCCGTCAGGCGAGCTGGCTCGGCGGTCGGGTGAGCATCCGCAGCCGGGCGGGCGCGGGAACCCGCATCCGGATCTCGATCCCGCAGCCTCCCGAGGCCCGCGGCGGGCGGTCGGCCGGCGTACGATCTCGATCGTGACGAACCCGGTCCGTCTCCTCATCGTCGACGACCACGAAATGGCCCGCCGGGGCCTGGCGGCGATGCTCGCCACGACCGAGTGGCTCGTCGTCGTCGGCGAGGCGGCCGATTGTGCGGCCGGCCTCGAGCTGGCTCGCCGGACCCGCCCCGACGTCGTCCTCCTCGACATCCGGATGCCGGGCGGCGACGGCCTCGCCTGCATCGAACCGCTCCGCGCCCTTTCCCCTCCGCCGTCGATCGTCATCGTCACGTTCTACGACGACACGGCGTACATCCTCGAGGCCCTGCGGCGGGGCGCCGGCGGCTATCTCCTCAAGGACGCCACGACCGAGGAGGTCGTCTCGACGATCCGAACCGTCGTCGAGGGCGGGCTCGCCATTCACCCCGACCTGCTCCGGGCCGCGCTGGCCGCCCAGGCCGAGCCAGCGGCCGACGGGGGGATGCGGGACGCACCGCCGCTCCCGGCCAGCCCCCGACAGCGGGCCCTCGCCTTCGACCTGACGGGCCGCGAGCACGACGTCCTCCGGCTCGTCGCCGAGGGCCTCACGAACAAGGAGATCGGCGGCCGGCTCGGGATCGCCGAGGACACCGTGAAGAAGCACGTCCAGAACATCATCTGGAAGCTGCGGGCCGCCGACCGGACCCAGGCGGCGATCCTCGCCTTCCGCCTCGGGCTGCTCGACCCCGACGACGTCGGGGCGTAGCCCTCGCCCGATCGGATGACCCGGAGCCGGTGATCCGGCGCACCGGTCGCGGTGCGTCCTCAACCCGCTCGCCGGACCAGCCGAAACCTCCGGTGCCATGACCCGGCTCGACCCGATCGCCACGACGCCGATCGCGCCGGGCGGCCCGCCGGGCACGTTTCCG
>JBHORA010000017.1:0-8850 GCA_042408535.1 Chloroflexota bacterium
CATCGTGGCACAGTATCCGAGGCAGGAAGGAACCGAAAGGAGGTCCGCGCGATGTGCTTCGATCACGACTCCCGACCGCCCATCCAGCCGATCGCCGGCGGGGCTCTCGAGACGACCGAACTCACCCTCCACGCCCGCGACGGGAACCGCTTCACGGCCTTCGCAGCGAGGGCCGCCGAGCCGACCGGCGCTGGCATGATCGTCCTGCCCGACGTTCGCGGGCTCCACCCCTACTACGAAGACCTCGCCCTTCGCTTTGCCGAGCACGGGATCGACGCGGTAGCCATCGACTACTTCGGCCGAACCGCCGGGCTCGGACGGCGCGGCCCGAGCTTCGACTACGCGCCGCACGTCTCCCGAACGACCTTCGCCGGGCTGAGCGCGGACCTCGCCGCGGCCGCCGACTTCCTCCGCTCGAAGGAAGGCGGAGCCGTCCGCTCGCTCTTCACGATCGGGTTCTGCTTCGGCGGTCGGCTCTCCTTCCTCGCCGCTACCCTCGAGCTCGGTCTGGCCGGGGTCATCGGTTTTTATGGCTGGCCGGTCGGGGCCTCACGGAACGACACCCCGGCGCCGGCCGACGTCGCCGACCGGATGCGTGCTCCCGTCCTCGGCATCTTCGGTGGCGCCGACGAGGGGATCCCGCCGTCGGCCGTCGAGGCCTTCGAAGCCGCCCTCGAACGCGCGGGGGTCGAGCACCGGATCGTCACCTATCCCGGCGCACCCCACAGCTTCTTCGACCGCCGGGCCGACGCCTACGCGAAGACGTCGGAGGCGGCCTGGCAGGAGGTCCTCGACTTCGTCCGAAGCCACGCCGGGCCGGAGCGCTGACACCGGGTAGGCACTTCGGCCATGGACGGACTCCTCCGAACCGTTGGCGACGGACTCGGCGGCCTTTGGGCGAACACCGTTGAGGCGATCGGGGCCGCCCTCCGGGGCGCCTGGAACCAGCTCCTCCTCACCGTTCCAGCCCCCCTCCCCGTGCTCATCGCCGTCGTCGCCCTGGCCGGCCTCGCCTGGGTCCTCGCGAAGCGCTGAGACGGCCGAGATCCAGCCCCGTTCCCGGGCCGGGAGCCGACGGAACGCCTCCGCGTGAGGCGACGAACGACGGGTCCCCTCGCTGGCGACGGACCGTCGTCCGCTACCCCAGTCGGACGACCGTCGCCCCCACGTTCCGCGGCGCCACGACGGCGAGGCGACCCGCCAAATCGAGGTCGGCGGCCGCCGCGGCCAGGGCGGCCTCGACCCGGGTGATCGAGGCGACGCTGTCGGCGAAGGCGGCGACCGTCGAGCCGGCCCCTGACAGACACGCCCCGAGGGCTCCCGCCGCACGAGCCGCCGCGGTCAGCCGAGGCAGCTCCGGAAAGACCGCGGCCCGGTACGGCTCGTGGAGTCGGTCTTCGGTCAGCACCCGGAGGAGCTCGGTCCGCCCGACAGAGAGACCGGCCACACCGAGGGCGACCCGCCCCAGATTCGCGACGGCGTCGGCGAGCGGGATCGAGGCCGGCAGGATCCGCCGCATCTCCTCGGTCGCCAGCCGCCGCTCAGGGATGAACAGGATGGCTCGGAGGTCGCGCGGGGCATCGAAGCGGATCGCTTCGAGACCGTCGCCCTCCGGGGCCGGCCCCACGACGACGAAGCCCCCGAGGAGGGCGGCCGCCGCGTTGTCCGGATGGCCCTCGATCTCGGTGGCGAGCCGGAGGAGGTCGGCGCTCGTCAGCCCCTCCCCGCTCAGGACGTTGCCGGCGACGAGGCCGGCGACGGTGGCCGCCGCCGACGAACCAAGACCCCGGGCCAGGGGGATTTCGCTTCGGACGGCGATCCGCCAGCCGACCCGCTCGGGGAGGGGACCGCGCGCCGCCTCGATGGCCGCCACGAGACCGCGGACGATCCGGTTCTGGCGGTTTGCCGGAAGCTCGCCCTCCCCTTCGCCGCTGACGGTCAGCTCGACCTCGCCCCTGCTCCAACCGAGCACCTCGATCTCGACCCGGAGGAGGAGGGCGAGGGCGAGGGCCAGGCAGTCGTAGCCGGCGCCGAGGTTGGCGGTGCTGGCAGGGACCTCGACCGTGATGCGCCGGCCGTCGAGCTCGGCGATCCAGTGCATGCGAACCTCCTCGGGAGTCAGGACGCTGGACCAGGCGCCGGATGGTGGCTGCGGGGCGAGCCTGCCGGGTTGGCGCTCGTGGCGGATCTCGACGGAGAGGGATCCGGGGCCGCTTCGGCCGACGAACAGGGGGCCGCTTCGGCCGACGAAGAGGGGGCCGCTTCGGCCGACGAAGAGGGGGCCGCTTCGAGCGACCCGCCTACCACCCGAGGACCTCCCGGACCGCCTCGAGAGACGCGGCCGCCTCGACGACCGGCCCGACGATCCGCTCGGCCGTGACCGGATCCTTGAGCCCGTTCCCAGTGAGGACACAGACGACGACCGCGTCGGGCTCGAGCTCACCCGCCGCTGCTGCCTTCGCCACTCCGGCAACACTCGCCGCCGACGACGGCTCGCAGAAGATCCCCTCGAGGCGGGCGAGATCCCGGTAGGCGGCGAGAATCTCGTCGTCGGTCACGGCGTCGATTCGACCGCCCGACTCGTCGCGGGCGGCGACGGCCTTCGTCCAGGAGGCCGGGTTCCCGATCCGGATCGCCGTGGCGATCGTCTCAGGGTGCTCGACGGGGGCCCCGCGAACGATCGGGGCCGCCCCGGCGGCCTGGAAGCCCCACATCCGGGGCAGAGCCGCGATCCGACCGGCCGAGGCATAGGCCCGGAAGCCGGCCCAATAGGCACTGATGTTCCCGGCGTTCCCGACCGGGATGGCGAGGATGTCGGGGGCCCGGCCGAGGTCGTCGCAGACCTCGAAGGCGCCCGTCTTTTGGCCCTCGAGCCGGTGCGGGTTGACGGAATTCACGAGGGTGACCCGGCCGGGCTCCCCCTCGGCGAGCTGCCGGACGATCCGAAGGGCGGCGTCGAAGTTGCCCTCAATGGCGACGACCTGGGCCCCGGCGACGAGGGCCTGGAGGAGCTTCCCGAGGGCGATCTGGCCCTTCGGCAAGACGACGACGACCCGGAGCCCGGCCGCCGCCCCGTAGGCCGCCGCCGAGGCCGACGTGTTCCCCGTCGAGGCGCAGACGATCGCCTCGGCGCCCGCCTCCAGAGCCTTCGCGACGGCGACGACCATGCCCCGGTCCTTGAACGAGCCGGTCGGGTTCAGACCTTCGAGCTTGAGATAGAGGTTTGCGAGGCCGAGCCTCGCCCCGAGCCGCCGGGCGTGGACGAGGGGCGTGAAGCCCTCGCCGAGGGAGACAACGGGGGTCGCGTCGCCAATTGGTAAGAAGGGACGGTAGCGCTCGACGAGGCTCGGTCGCCCGCCACGGGCGCGAGTGGCGGCGATCACGGCTCGACGCCCGGGTGGCGGACGGGCCAAGTCGTCGCGCCGGCGATGGAAGGGGGACAGCCGATCACGGCTCGAGGATCGGGTAGCGGCCGGCGAACCGCTCCCCGACCAGCGGGGGCACCGCCTCCGCCCGCGGCGCCGGTGGAAGGGCGGCCCACGTGCTCCCCGCACCTCGGGCGACGGCGAGGCAGTCGGCCAGGACGGCACTGCTCGTCGCCACCCCGCCGGCCCCCGGGCCCTCGAAGGCGACCCGGCCGACGAGCCGGCCCTCGATCTCGATCCGGTTCAGGACGCCGTCGGTGCGGCCGAGGGGAGAGTCGATCGGGATGGCGCACGGCTCGACGGCGGCGGCGATACCGTCGGGTGTCCGCTCGGCCCGGGCGACGAGGCGGATCGCGTAGCCGGCATCGGCGGCCCGTCGCAGGTCGGCGGGGCCGATCCCGCCGATGCCGCGACGCTGAACACTCCCCGGCTCGAGCCAGACGCCGAAGGCGAGGCGGGCGAGAATGACGAGCTTGTTCCGGGGGTCGAAGCCCTCGACGTCGCCGGACGGATCGGCCTCGGCGTAGCCCGCCGCCTGGGCCTCGGCGAGGACGGCGCCATAGTCGCGACCGGCGGTTGTCATCTCGCTCAGGATAAAGTTCGTCGTCCCGTTCACGATGCCCCGGATCCGGGTGATCTCGTTCGCGACGAGGTCGGCGGCGAGGGGGCCGAGAACCGGGATGCCGCCGCCGACGGCAGCCTCGAAGCGGAGCGGCGCTCCGCCGGCCCGGGCGAGGGCCTCCAGCTCCGGGCCGTGGTGGGCGATGACGTGCTTGTTCGCCGTCACGACGGCCTTGCCGGCAGCGAGGGCGGCAGCGATGAGGGTCCGGGCCGGTTCGTCGCCGCCGATGAGCTCGACGACGAGATCCGTCCCGGGATCGGCGACGAGGTGGGCCGGGGCGTCGGTGAGGAGGGCGTCCGGGATGCCGGCGGCCCGGGCTCGATCGAGGTCGCGAACGGCGACCCCCACGAGCTCGAGGGGCGCCCCGTCGTGGTCGGTGAGGCGGGGGCTACGGGCGAGGAGGGCCTCGACGACGGGACGGCCGACGGTCCCGGCCCCGAGGACGGCGACCCGGAGCGGCCGCCGCCCGGGTGCCGTTCGGGGGCGAGGCTTCTCGCGGGGGGTGGGGGCGGGCCGAGGGGTCGGCTCGGCGGGGGCGGTCACACTGGAGGCGGGCCCATCCGGTGCATCGGCCCCCGGCCGAGCGGCGGGCCCATCCGGTGCATCGGCGCCCGACCGGGTGCCGAGGGAGAGGGGCTGTTCGATCACGTCGGAGGTCGACATCGTCGCCCGAATGGTACTGGAGCGGCTCCGTCCGGACCGCGCGTCACGGCCCCATGTGCTGCCCTCGCTCTGTCGAAGCCCGACCAAGGCTGAGCCGTGCGAGCGGGGATCGCCGTCGGTAGGGGACGGCCGTGAAGGGCCTTCCGCTCCCGCACACGACGCAACCGCCGCTGCTGGCGCCTTCACCCCGGGCGGAGGCCCAGCCCGCGACGCGACCTGGAGCGAGCGACCTACACCAACATCGACACGGCGCACGCACTCCGGGCCGAGGCCCAGCGCGCCACGCCGCCAGCCTCCGGCTGCAGCTATTCGCGGATCTCAGCCACCGAGTTTCTCGCCGATCCCCGTGAGCCGCGACGCCGCCAGCCTCCGGCTGCAGCTATTCGCGGGGTGAATGCTCCGGCTGGCTCAGGCGGGGCCGAGGCGGCACGAGCGCCGGGCCGGGCTGGGAGACCGCACTCCTCCCGCTTGGCCCGCGGTCCGCACGCCCGGACCGGCCGTCGGCCATGCACCTGGCGCATGCAAGACCGAGGCACAGGCCGCTGCCGCGGGCGTGTATTCGTCCCCTGCATCGATGCACCCGGATCGGGCCGCGGCGCCAGCGAAGCATGCCTCCCACGAATATCTGGCGGGTCCCCGGCCGGCCGGCCGCGGGGGGCGCCCCGGACCATGCAGTGGGTGAATGCATGGCGGTCCGCGGGCTGGCCTGCCGCCCGACGGCGAACGCCCCAGCGGACCTGGAGCGCCCGAATCCCCACCGACACCCGGTTCGGCCGCGCCAGCCACGATCGGCCGGGGAGCTTGGGCCGCTACACTCGCCGTCCATGACGACCCCGAGCCCCTCGCCGAACCCACCGCCCGCTCCCCAGCCGGAGGCGCTGCCCAGGACCGAGACGCTGCCCCAGCCCGAGACCCTGCCCGGGCCGGAGACGCTGCCCGGGGCCGAGGGGCGCGGCCGATCCGCTGCCCCGTCCCGGCCCCGCATCTTCAGCGGCATCCAGCCCTCCGGCGTGCCCCACCTCGGCAACGACCTCGGCGCCATCCGCAACTACGTCCGCCTCCAGGAGACGTACGAAGCCATCTACTGCATCGTCGACTACCACGCCCTCACGAGCGTCCACGACGCCGACCGCCTCCGCCGCCAGACCCGGGAGATGGCCTGCGCCCTCCTCGCCCTCGGCCTCGACCCGGCGAAGTGCACCCTCTTCGTCCAGTCCCATCGACCCGAGGTGACCGAGCTCGCCTGGCTCCTCGCCACCGTGACCCCGGTGAGCTGGCTCCAGCGGACGCCGACGTACAAGGAGAAGCGCCAGAACCAACCCGAGGACGTCAACCACGGCCTCCTCACCTACCCCGTCCTCCAGGCCGCCGACATCGTCCTCTACAAGGCCTCCCTCGTTCCGGTCGGCAAGGACCAGGCCGCGCACCTCGAACTGTCCCGGGAGATCGTCCGCGCCTTCCACGCCCGCTACGGCGAGACCTTCCCCGAACCGCAGCCCGTCTACACCGAAGCCCCGGTCGTGCTCGGCACCGACGGGGTGAAGAAGATGAGCAAGTCGATCGGCAACACCATCGACATCCTCGCCGAACCCGACGTCATCCGGCGGCAGGTCATGTCGATGGTCACCGACACCGAGCGGATCCTCCGCACCGACCCGGGCCGCCCAGAGGTCTGCAACGTCTGCCAGCTCCACCGCTTCTTCGGCCCCGACTACGAAGCCATCTGGGAGGGGGAGCGCACGGCCCGGACCGGCTGCGTCGACACGAAGCGGCTCCTCGCCGAGCGGATCATCGCCCACTACGCGCCAGCCAGGGAACGCTACCTCGAACTCATGGCTCGCCCTGCCGAGGTCGACGCCATCCTCGCCGAGGGAGCGGAGCGGGTCCGGCCGATCGCCGAGGCGACCATGGCCGAGGTCCGCGAGAAGATGGGCCTCCGCGATCCCGCGACTGGCTGACCGAGCCCCTCCGCGTCAGGCGGGCGGCGTCAGGCGGGCGGCGTCAGGCCGATGGGATGACCATGGCCGTCGGGTCGATCCGACGCAGCCCCGGAACCCCGTCGAAGGCACGGTCCGGGCTGACGATCTCGCCGATCCCCTCGTGGAGGCAGGTCGCCACATGGATCGCATCCCGGGCCGACAGGTCGGGGTGACGCTCCATGAGGCCGGGCACGCGTCGGACGAGGGCGTGCGTGACGGGCAGGACGGGGGTGAAGAGGTCGAGGGTCGCCGTCGCCAGAGCGATCCCTTCTTGCCGCCGGCCGATGGCGCTGTAGCGACGCAGGATCTCCTGGACGACCTCCGAGTTCGTGACCGCATCGGGCCGACCGTCGCCGATCGCCCGAACCATGGCCCGACACGGCGAGCGCAGGGGATGGTCGGTCCCGGCCGCGTACATGACGACCGCCGTGTCGATGAAGACGGTCACGGTCGCTCGAGGCGGCCGCGGAGGATCTCGGCCTTCATGACCTCCCAATCGGCGAGCGGCAATTCGAAGGCGGTGATCGGAAGGCCGCCGCCGCCCGCCGGTCCGGTGAGCCTTCGAGGTACCGGTCGACGGCCTCCCGGATGACCGAGCCGACCGAGCGCCGCTGTCGGGCGGCGATCCGCTTCAAGCGGGCGAGGTGCTCCGGGGCGAGAAGAACCTGCACCCGGCGGGAGGGGAGCGACCCGGCGGGAGCGGAGCGACCCGGCGGGGGGGAGCGACCCGGCGGGGGGGAGCGACCCGGCGGGAGCGGAGCGACCCGGGCGGGAGCGGAGCGACCCGGCGGGGGGAGCGACCCGGCGGGAGCGGAGCGACCCGGCGGGAGCGGAGCGACCCGGCCGGCCCCGGCGGCGTCGACTACGATGGAGCCGGCCCGGCGGAGCGGAACCCGTCGAAGCGGGGCCGAACAACGCAGCCCGGAGACCACGGCTCGCACGAGGCAGGCCATCGATGACCGAGACCACCTTCACGCCGCAGCAGCGCCGCTGGCTCTCGGCCCTCCTCGTCCTCGGGACGACCCTCGTCGCCATCCTCCTGACCTACGAGATCGCCCGGCTCGTCTCCTTCTTCGGCGACATCATCCTCGTCTTCTTTCTCGCCTGGCTCCTCTCCTTCGTCCTCGCCCCCCTCGTCAACGCCATCCTCCGCCTCCTGCCGCGCCTGCCGCGGGCCCTCGCCGTCGTCGTCGTCTACGCCGCCATCGCCGGGGGCTTCCTCGCCGCGCTCCTCTTCCTCGCCGCGACCCTGACGACCTCGATCGCCAACTTCCTCCGCGACGCACCGACCCTCTCGGCCGCCATCGCCAACCTCCTTCGCCCGATCCAAGCCCGCCTCGCCGACCTCGGCTTCCAGGTCGACCTCATCGCCCAGGCCGACCTCGTCCTGGCGAACATCCAGCGCGGGGCGGGCGAGATCGTCGGGCCCCTCCAGCAGCTCGCCCTCGCCAGCGCTGGCCTCATCGGGAACCTCCTCATCCTCGTCATGCTCTCGGTCTTCATATCCATCGACAGCGACAAGATCGTCCGCTTCGTCTACCGGGTCGTCCCGCCGGCCTACGCCGAGGACACCCGGATCCTCCAGGCGGCCGTCGCCCGGTCCTTCGCTGGCTTCCTTCGCGGCCAGCTCGTCCTCGGCCTCACCTTCGGCCTCATCGCCGCCGCGACGAGCTTCGTCCTCGGCCTCGACTACCTGCCGGTGACCTCGGTGACCGCCGGCATCCTCCAGGCGATCCCCTTCTTCGGGCCCTTCGTGTCGTGGGCCCCGCCGGTTCTCGTCGCCCTCCTCCTCCGGCCCGACGTCCTCCTACCGACGGTCGTCCTCATGGCCCTCGGCTGGTTCGTCGTCATGAACGTCCTCCAGCCGCGGATCCTGTCGGAGGCGGTGAACATCCACCCGGTCGTCGTCCTCGGCTCCGTCCTCGTTGGGGCGAAGCTGGCCGGGGCGACGGGGGTCATCTTCGGGATCCCGATCGCGGCTGTTCTCTCGGCCCTCTTCTTCCACTGGTTCCAGCGCTCGACCGAGCACGGTCCCGTCGCCGTCCGGGCGGCCCGCCTCGTCGAGGCCCGGACCGGCCAGCCCGTCCGGGTGCCCCGGGAGCCGAGCCCAGCCGTCGACGCCGACATCGAGGAGGGGGCCGGCGGCGCACCGGCGGCCGCG
>JBHORA010000023.1:0-6435 GCA_042408535.1 Chloroflexota bacterium
TTGGCCGGCCCTCGGGCCACGTTGTGCTGGACCCGGTAGCCAGTGAAGACCTGGACGGAGCCATCGTCGAGCTTGACCGGAAAGTGAACGGTGTACTCACGCTGGCAGACGCGGAGGATCGCTCGGAGGGCGGGCTCGAGCTCGAGGTGGTCGGCAGCGGCGTCGAATTGCCGGAGGGCCGCGGCGAGGGCCCCAGCACCGGTCGTCGTGGTCGGCAGGTCGGTCATCGGCTCGTCTCCATGTCGATGTGACGTCACGCAACCAGGGTGACGCCCCGAACGGAACAACCCCCGAGACGAACGTGAACGCGACGTGAACGCGGCGCCGGACCATGTTCACCTCCTGTTCATGGTTGTTTCCCTGGGTTCTCCAATTGGCCGCATAGGGTTCCAAACCGGGAGGTGTGCCGACTCCAGGCCGCCACCTCCCGCCAGCGCGAGGGCCCCCATGAACCCCATCAGCCAGGAGGAACCGCTGACCTGCGCGAACTGCCAGGTCGTCATTCGACACCGGCCCACGATCTACCTGGGCCTGGCCTTCTGTTGTGTCGGATGCGTAGCCGGGGGACCGTGCACATGCTCCTACGACCTGCCCGACGAGTCCTCGTCGGATCGCCCCGACCAGCCGGAGGTGCGCCATGCTGAGCAGCGAGCGTCCAGGCGACGGCCAGTCGACGTGGCTGATGACGGCCGCAGCCTGGTCCGCGCTGAATGAGGAGATCGAGCGACTCGAGACTGAGGTCTCGAGTCGCGTCGCGGGCGCGCACGTCCTGTGGGTCGACCCCCTCCGACGGGTTCGGGTGCTCGCCGCCCTCCGTGACAGGGCGGTCGTCGTCGGCCCGTCCGACGAGGCCGCCATCGGTCGGCGGGTGACGATCCGCGACGACGACGGCTCGGTCCAGACCTACACCCTCGTCTTGCCGGGCGACGGCGAGCCGAGCCAGGGGTGGATCGCGGCCGATTCGCCCCTCGGGACGGCCCTCCTCGGTGCTCGCCCGGGCGAGCGGGTCCGCGTCGTTGCCCCAGCCGGCGAGCGCTGGGTCGACGTCCTCGCCGTCGCGGACCCGTGACGAGGGTTTCGGGGAGTGGTGGCGAGCCAGTCCCGAAGGGAGGATCGGGGCGGCGGGCGCGTTCGCTCGACGGAGGCCGCTCGCGAGCTCCCCCCGGAGCGACCTATACTCGCTCCGGTGGCCATCGACCCCGCCCGAACGGCCCTGGCTATCACTGCCCTCCATCTGCTCGGCGACGGGGCGACGGGTGCGACCCTCGAGGAACGGTTCACAGGCCTCGGCGTCCGCCTCGCTCCAGGCCTCGGTGAGCAGCTCCTCGACGACCTCCGCACCCTTGGCCTCGCACGCGTCGCGCGACAGGTCGACAGGGGCCCCTTCGTCGTGCCGACGACCCTCGGCAACCAGCTCCTCGCCGAGGATCCGACGAGCCGGCACACAGCAGCCCTCGCCGAGATCGAGAGTCTTCGGAGCGAACTCCTGGCAACGATCGCTCACGAGCTTCGAACGCCGCTCACGACGATTCGAACGAGCGTCGGGCTCCTCGCCGTGAGCGACCCGGCCCCAACCGCGGAGCAGCGCCGGCTCCTGCTGGCAGCCATCGAGCGAAACGCCGAGCGGATGCAGCGCATCATCGGCGACATCCTCGACCTCGCCCGGTTTCGCGCGGGCCAGGTCCGCCTCCAGCTTCGACGCTTCGACGTCGGCGAGGTCGCTCGAGCCGTCATCGCCTCCGTCCTGCCGCTGGCGGAGGTCAAAGGCCAGCGGATCGTCCTTCGCCGCGGCAGGGACGGGCCAACCTTCGTCTTCGGCGACCGCCGTCGCCTCGAGCAGGCCCTCCTCAATCTCGTCTCGAATGCCCAGCGCTTCTCACCCGAGGGCGCGGAGATCGTCATCGACCTGCGCCAGACGGGTGATCGGGTTCGGATCGCCGTCGTCGATCGCGGCCCGGGCATCCCCCTGGCCGATCGCGCCCGCCTCTTCGAGCGCTTCTTCGTCGGTCGGCGGGATCGCCACGGCCCTCAGGAGGGGGTCGGCCTCGGGCTCCCAACCGCCCTCGCCATCGCCCAGGCCCATGGCGGAACGATCGAGGTCGAGAGCGAGGTTGGGGTGGGCAGCACCTTCACCCTCGTCGTCCCCGTCGAGGGCCCCGGGGAATGGGAGTGATGCGGATCCTGGTCGTCGACGACGACGCCGATGTCATCGAGTCGGTCCGCCTCGGCTTCGAGCTCCAGTGGCGTGACATCGAGGTCATCGGCGCGCTCGAAGGGGAAGAGGCCCTCGACCGAGTCGAACAGGACCATCCGGACATCGTCCTCCTCGACGTCGGCCTGCCCGACCTCGATGGCTTCGTCGTCCTCAAGCGGATCCGCGAGTTCAGCGACGTCCCGGTCGTCATGCTGACGGCTCGGGACGACCCGATCGACAAGGTGAAGGGTCTCGAGCTCGGCGCCGACGACTACGTTACGAAGCCCTTCAACCACCTCGAGCTCATGGCGAGGGTGAAGGCGGTCCTCCGGCGGGTGGCGATGCCGCTGCCGACGACCCGGGTCCCGTCCTTCAAGAGCGGCGATCTGGAGGTCGACTTTGCGGCTCACGAAGCGCGCCTCCGCGGCGAGCGAGTGCCGCTGACGCCGACCGAGTACAAGCTCCTCTACCACCTCGTTCGAAACGCCGGCCACGTCCTCCAGCACGGAACCCTGCTGGCGAAGGTCTGGGGCCGCGAATACGTCGACGAGGTCGACTACCTCCGGGTCTACATTCGCCGGTTGCGGGACAAGCTCGGCGACGATCCGGAACGGCCGCGCTACATCCGAACGGAGCGGGGGCTGGGCTACCGGTTCATCGGCTAGTCACCCCAGCCGCCGGATCGACTCTCAGCCTGGGTCCGCCGGGCGCCCCTCTATCCTTGAGCCATGGCAGGAGGATTCGCCTCGGCCAACGACACCGACCGGTTGGCCCTGTCGCACCAGCTCCGGGCCCTCCGCGAGCCCGCCGCGGTCAGCCGTCGCAAGGCCGGCCGGATCGCCGACTCCCGGCTCGTCGATGGCCAGCTCCGACGGCTCGTGCTCGATGCCGCAACCGGCGTCGCCGAGGGGTCGGCCTGATGCCCCATCCCCACCCCTGGGCGGCACGGGCGAACCGCGGCAGGCTCGGGGCCGCCTTCGGGATCACCCTGACGGTCTTCCTCATCGAGCTCGCCGGTGGCTTCTTCGCCAACAGCCTCGCCCTCCTCGCCGATGCCGGCCACATGTTCACCGACGTCGTGGGGATCGGCTTGGCCCTCGGCGCGATCTGGTTCGCCGGTCGGCCGGCGAGCGGCGACCGGACGTTCGGCTACCTGCGCCTGGAGATCCTTGCCGCGGTCGTCAACGCGGTCCTCCTCTTCGGGGTCGCCGCGCTCGTCCTCATCGAGGCCTGGCGGCGGCTCTCCGAGCCACCCGCGATCGCCTCGGGCTTGATGCTCGGCGTCGCCGTCTTCGGCCTCGTTGCGAACGCGACGTCGCTCTTCCTCCTCCGGCACGCCCAGCGCGAGAGCCTCACCGTGCGCGGCGCCTACCTCGAGGTCATGGGCGACCTCGCCGGATCGGCGGCGGTCATCGTCGCGGCGATCGTCATCGCCCTGACCGGCTTCACCGCCGCCGACGCCATCGCCTCGGCGGCCATCGGCTTCCTCATCATCCCCCGCACGTGGCAGCTCCTGCGCGAGGCGATCGACGTCCTCCTCGAGGCGACCCCGAAGGGGGTCGATCTCGACGAGGTCCGCCAGCACATCCTCGAGCTGCACGGCGTAGCCGACGTCCACGATCTCCACGCCTGGACGATCACGAGCGGCATGAACGTCGTGTCCGCCCACGTCGTCCTGGGCGAGGGCGCCGAACCGGCGGTCGTCCTCGACGGGCTCTGCCGCTGCCTGGCCGACGACTTCGACATCGAGCACTCGACGTTCCAGCTCGAAACGGCCGACCGGCGGCGGCTCGAGGAGGCCTACCATCCCTGATCGTTCGGTGCGGATCGGCCCGGTCTCGCCATCCAAGGCCCATCTGGGGCGACCAGGTTTCGCGATCGCGGGCGCCGTACCGGCTCGGACGACTTCAGCGTGGCGATGACCCTGGCTCCGGCCGCAGCGCCTGGCGGACGCTCGGGGGCGTGAGCGCGCTACCTCATCAGTGTCGCCTATCGCGAGCCGTCACACCTCGCTCGTCATCCCACTGTCGACGACGCAGACCGCGTCAGCGCGTCGATCCTGGTGGGCGTCCGGTGCCGAGCCTAGGAGCCGTCGCCGATCTCGACGACCGCCTCGAGGGTCGACGGCTCGAGGGTCTCGACGAGGTCGCGCAACCGAGCCATGCGCTCGGCGAAACCGGGGTGCACTCGCCAGGCCTCGATGGCCTCGAGGCTGTCCCAGGACCCGAAGCTGGCAAATCGGTTCGGCGTCGCTCGATCCTGCAGGAGCTTGGCCCATCGTGCACCTCCGACCGTGGTCAGCGACCACTCGGCGAACTCCTGCCAGGCGGCGACGAACTCCGGCTCATGACCGGGCTTGACGATCCAAATCCCGGCCGTGTAGGGGAACCGCATCATCCCTCCTCCGCTCGCGTGTGGCCGGCGCATGCAGGCCGCCCTTTGGCAGAGCCCCGTGGCCAATTGTCCGCCAGCCGACGTCGCACGTCAACGACGAGGCCTCGGCCGCGACAGCGCCCGCGCGGGCTGAGGGTCCCGCTTCGGTTGCCCGCCACGCCGCGAGCAACCCGGCCAACATCCGGGATCCGGGGTCGGTCGCCCGCCTAGCCGGCCAAGGCTGGGGTGGCTTCAGCAGCGCGCGTCTCCGGGCGGAGGCGCACCCGTCGCAGGAGCTGGGCGTTCGCCGCCACGATGATCGTCGAGAGACTCATGGCCACGGCCCCAGCCGCCATCGGCAGCTCGATCCCCCAAGGAGCCAGGACGCCCGCCGCGACCGGGATGGCGACGACGTTGTAGGCCGTCGCCCAGACGAGGTTTTCGATCATCTTTCGATAGGTGGCCCGCGACAGCTCGATGGCGGCGACGACATCGCGGGGATCATTCCGGACGAGGATGATGCCGGCCGACTCGACGGCCACGTCGGTCCCCGCCCCGATGGCGATCCCGACGTCGGCGGTGGCGAGGGCGGGGGCGTCATTCACCCCGTCGCCGACCATCGCCACCCGCCGGCCGCCGCTCTGGAATCGCCGGACCGCCGCCGCCTTGTCGGCCGGGAGGACCTCGGCTGCCACCTCGTCGATGCCGAGCCGACGGGCGACGCTCCGGGCGACTGCCTCGCTGTCGCCGGTGATCATGGCAACCCGGATCCCGAGAGCGTGGAGCGACGCCACCGCGTCAGCCGATTCGGGCCGGATCTCGTCCTCGACGGCGAGGGCGCCAACCACCCGCGATCCGCTGATGACGACGAGGACCGTCCGTCCATCGGCGCTCCAGCGGCCGGTGATCTCCTCGAGCTCGACGGGCAGCGAGAGGCCGAGCTCGGCAAGGAGGCGTGGGCTGCCGACGAGGACCTCTCGGCCGTCGACGAGTGCTCGCGCTCCCCGGCCTGGCAACGGTTCGAACGTCGAGGCCGCCGGCACGAACAGCTCTCTTCGTCGAGCTCCGTCGACGATGGCTCGGGCGGCCGGGTGCTCGGAGTCGCCCTCCACGGCAGCGGCGAGGCGAAGGACCTCAGTCTCATCCTCGCCGGCGACCGGCGCGATCGCCACCAGCGCCGGTTCTCCCTTCGTCAAGGTCCCAGTCTTGTCGAAGACGACGATGTCGAGCTGGCGCGCTCGTTCGAGGGCCAGTCGGTCCTTGACGAGGAGACCGTTTCGGGCGCCGAGCGACGTGCCGATGGCGGTGGCGAGGGGAATGGCCAGGCCGAGGGCGTGGGGGCAGGCGATGATGAGGACGGTCGCCGTCCGAACGAGGCCGGCCTCTGGGTCGCCCGCCAGCCACCAGACGACGAGGGTTGCGATGCCGGCGGCGAGGGCGACGTAGAAGAGGAGGGCGGCGGCTCGATCGGCGAGCACCTGGGCTCGCGACTTCGACGCCTGAGCGGCCTCGACGAGCCGCATGATCCCAGCCAGCGCCGTCGCTTCGCCAACCGCCGTCACTCTGACCCGGAGGGAGCCACCCGCAGCGACGGTCCCGGCCACGACCCGGTCGCCGGGAGCCTTCGGCACGGGACGCGACTCGCCGGTGATCATCCCCTCGTCGACGTCGGCTTCGCCTTCGACCACGACCCCGTCGGCCGGAACTCGGGCCCCGGGTCGGACGAGGACGAGATCGTTTTCTCGAAGCTCTGCGACCGGCACGGGGCTCAGGGAGCCGTCGGCGAGGATCCGCTCGGCGGTATCGGGGAGGAGCTCGGCCATGACCTCCAGGGCGCGACGGGCCTGGCTGATCGAGCGCATCTCGAG
>JBHORA010000028.1:0-20817 GCA_042408535.1 Chloroflexota bacterium
AGAAGCTCTGGCGGCCCTTCCGGGAGGAACGGGCCCTGGGGCTCTGACGGCGCGCGAGACGAACCGAACGGGGCCTCCAGGACCGGAGGCTCCGGAGGGCCGCGGACCCACCTCGGGACCGCGGCTTTTTCGTTTCCCCGAAACGACCGGACCTCCGCCAGGCGGCCCTCGAAGGAACGACGAGCGAGCGCACGAGGGCAAGGACGATGGAAACGCTCATCTTCGGAACCGGCGGCATGGGCCGGGCCATCGAGGCAGCGATCCTGGAGCGGGGTCGGGAGCGGGGTTGGCCAGCGCCCCGCCTCGTGGGCCGCCCGGCCGGCGGTCGGCACGATCCGGCGGCGCTGCCTGCCGTCGACGTCGTCTTCGAGGCCTCCCGGGGGCCGGCCGTGGCCGGCAACCTCGCCGCCGCCCTCGCCGCCGGCAATCGTCGTTTCGTCATCGCCACGACGGCCTGGGAGGACGACCGGCCCCTCGTGACCTCCCTCCTCGTCGAGCACGGCGCCGCCGCCGTCGCCGCCCCGAACTTCAGCCTCGGGGTCGCCCTCTTCGCCCGTCTCGTCGAGGAGGCGACGCGCCTCTTCGGGCAGCTCCCCGCCTACGACCCCTTCGTCCTCGAGTGGCACCGGCGGACGAAGGTCGACCGGCCGTCGGGGACGGCGAAGGAGCTCGCCCGGCGGATCCTCGTCGTGCACCCTCGAAAGACGAGGCTCGCCCCAACCGGACGCGACGGCGCGCCCGAGCCCGACGAGCTCGAGGTCGCCGTCGTCCGCGCTGGCGCCTCGCCGGGCATGCACCTCGTCGGCTTCGACGCGCCGGGCGAGACGATCGAGCTCCGCCTCACGGCCCGCGATCGCTCGGCCTACGCCGCCGGGGCCATCGCTGCCGCGGAGTGGCTCCTCGCCGAGCCGCGTCCAGCGGGCCTCCACCCCTTCGATCCCGTCGTTGACGCCCTCGTCGCCGCCTCGGCGCCCGCTGCCCCCGAGGCTCTCGTCGCCGCCTCAGCGCCCGCTGCCCCCGAGGCTCTCGTCGCCACCCCAGCCGCCGCCCTTCCCGAGGAGGTTCCCGCATGACGACGTCGCCGCCGAATGGGACCGGCTCTCCAGCCGCACCTGAACCGACCCCAGAACCGACCACCCGCACGACCGAGAGGAGGACCCCGATGAGTCGACTCGAGCGCACCACCCCGGCGACCCGCCCCGCCCTTCGCGGCGCCTTCACCGCCCTCGTGACGCCCTTCACGGCCGACGGGGCCCTCGACGAGGCGGCCTTCCGCCGTCTCGTCCGCTGGCAGATCCTGGCCGGGATCGACGGCCTCGTCCCCTGCGGGACAACCGGCGAATCGCCGACCCTCACGACGGAGGAGCGCGAACGGATCATCAGTTTGACCGTCGAAGCCGTCGCCGAACGGCCGTCTCGGAGCCGGGTGACCGTCATCGCCGGCACCGGAACGAACGACACGGCGGCGACGATCCGGGCCACGCGCCGGGCAGCCGCCCTCGGCGCCGACGCCGCCCTCGTCGTCGCCCCGTACTACAACCGGCCCGACCAGCGGATGCTCGAAGCCCACTTCCGGGCCATCGCCGACGAGGGCGACCTGCCGATCGTCGTCTACAACGTCCCCTCGCGGACGGCCTCGAACGTCGACGCCGACACCTTCCTGCGCCTCGCCGAGCACCCCCGGGTGATCGGGATCAAGGAGGCCTCGGGGAACCTCGACCAGATCGCCCGGATCTGTCGCGATCGGCCGCGGGACGTCGCCGTCCTCGCCGGCGACGACGCCTGGACCCTGGCCGTCATGGTCATGGGCGGCGACGGCGTCGTCTCGGTGGCGAGCAACGAGATCCCGGGGGAGATGGCCGCCCTCTGCGCCGCCGCCCGGGCCGGCGACTGGGACCAGGCTCGCCGCATCCACGAGCGCTGGCTGCCCCTCTTCCGGGCGAACTTCGCCGGCGGCCCGAATCCGGTCCCGGTGAAGGCGGCCATGGCCCTCATGGGCCTCATGTCCGACACCGTCCGGCTGCCGCTCCTTCCCCTCCCCGAGGAGGCGCGCGGGCGGCTCCTGGCGATCCTCCGGGAGGGCGGCCTCGTCGAGGCGGGCGGCGGCCGGATCGCGACCGAGGCCGGGCGGCTCGCCGAGGCGGCCCGGACGGAGGTCGTGGCGTGAGGGGGGTCGCCTCCGGGGCCCGCCGGTCGGCCGCTCGGCCCGAGGCCGAAGCCGCACCGCAGGGCAGCGGCACGCCGGCATTCTCACCGGCGGAGCGATCGCCGGCCGAATCCTCGCCGGTCGAGCCGTCGGCGATCGAAGCCGCATCGCCGGCGCCGATCCTGGCCGACCTCGATGCCGGCCGACGCCGGGCAGCCTGGCCCGACCCGACGGCACCAGGCGGCTGGCGGGTCGATCCCGAGGTGAAGGCGGCGATCCTCGCCTGCTTCCGCGACCGCCGAACCCGCGACTGGCAGATCGACGGCGCCTTCCAGTTCCGGGATCGGGTCGGGCTCCCCCTTCGGGACCTCCTGGCGAGCCCCGAGGCGGCGGCGGCCGCAGCGGCCGGGCGACCGTGGCGGATCGTGCCCGGCGGAACGACGATCCGAGCTGGCGTTTACCTCGGTCCCGGCGTCGTCGTCATGCCGCCCTCGTTCGTCAACGTCGGGGCCTGGATCGGCGAGGACACGATGATCGACTCCCACGTCCTCGTCGGTTCCTGCGCCCAGATCGGGGCGCGGGTCCACCTGGCGGCCGGCGTCGTCGTCGGCGGTGTTCTGGAGCCGCCCGGTGCCCGCCCCGTCATCGTCGAGGACGAGGCCTTCGTCGGCGCCGGCTCGGCGCTCCTCGAGGGCGTCCTCGTCGGGCGGGGAGCCGTCATCGGGGCCGGGGTGACCCTCACCGGCACGTCTCGCCTCTACGACCTCGTGGGCCAGCGGGTCCTCGTGGGCACGACCGATTCCCCGCTCGCGGTGCCCGAGCGGGCGGTCGTCGTCCCGGGGACCCGCGCCCTCCAGGGCGCCTTCGCCGCGGCCCACGGCCTCGGCATCGCCGTGCCGGTCCTCGTCAAGTACCGGGACGCCGGGACCGACGCGCGGGTCGCCCTCGAGGAGGCGCTCCGGTGAGCGCGCTTCGGCAGCCGCCACCGCTCGCCTGGGCGGGGGCCTCCGGTGGCGCGCCCGCCACGCCGGCCTCGGAGCCGAACCCGCCCCCTGCGAGGGTGCCGGCCACGGGCGAGGGGCCGCGCCGGGGACGCCCGCGGGCCCGGAACGAGATCTTCCGGAACGGGCGCCTCGCTGGCCTCGATCCAGCCGAGCTCGCCGAGCGCTTCGGGACGCCCCTCTACGTCTACGACCTCGGGGTCGTCGACCGCCAGGTTGCCGCCATCCGGGCCGCCCTGCCGGCCGGCTTCGAGCTCGCCTACGCGGTGAAGGCGAACCCGGCCCTCGCCATCGTCGCCCACCTCGGCCGCCTGGGGCTCGGGGCGGACGTCGCCTCGGCCGGTGAGCTCGAGACGGTCCGACGGGCGGGCATCGAACCCGATCGGGTCGTCTTCACCGGCCCTGGGAAGCGCGACGACGAGCTCGACCTCGCCGTCGCCGTCGGGGTCCGAGCGATCACCGTCGAATCGCCGGGCGAGCTCGAGCGCCTCGAGCGCCTGGCGGCGGCCAGGGGTCGACGGGTGCCGATCCTCCTTCGATCGGCCGTCTCCGACGAAGCCCGCCTGGAGCGGGTTCGGCTCGTCGGCGACGACGGGGCGGGCAAGTTCGGGATGGACGCCGACGATCTCAGGGCGAGCGCCCGGGCGGCCGTTCGATCGCCGCATCTCGAGCTCCTCGGGGTCCACGCCTTCGGGGCCTCGAACGTCCTCGACGCCTCGGCCATCGCCGCCCACGTCGCGTCGACCATCGAGCTCGGGGTCGAGCTCGCCCGGCGGGTCGGCTTCCCGCTCCGGCTCGTCGACGTCGGCGGCGGGCTCGGGATCCCGTACGAGCCGCACGAGGAGTCCCTCGATCTCGTCGGGCTGGGTGCCCGGCTCCGGGCCATCGCCGCCCGTCTCGCCGAGGATCCGGTCACCCGGGAGACGCGGATCCTCTTCGAACCGGGTCGCTTCCTCGTCGGTCCGGCGGGGGCGTACCTGGCCCGGGTCGTCGATCGGAAGTCGGTGAACGGGACGGCCGTCGTCGTCCTCGACGGCGGGGTCCACCACGTCCTCCGGCCGGCCCTCGTCGGCCAGGAGCACCGGGTCCGACTCGCGGCGAGCCGAACCGAGCCGGGGGCGAAGCAGTGGCCGGTGACGGTCGCCGGGCCGCTCTGCTCGGGCCTCGACGTCCTCGCGGCGGCCGCGGTCATGCCGGTCCCGGAGCCCGGGGACCTCGTCGCGGTCCTCGACGTCGGCGCCTACGGCTTCACCGAATCGATGCCCTTCTTCCTCTCCCACCCGATCCCGGCCGAGGTCGCCGTCCTCGACGGACGGGCCGAGTGGATCCGGCCGAGGATGAATCCGGAGGCGTGGCTGGCGGCGCAGCGGATCCCGGACTGGTAGGGTCCATCGGCGGGTGTTCTGGGAACACCAAAGCAGCCGGAGCCCGCGGGTCGGGCTGCTCCGCTGCGGCCGTTTCGTGTTCACCGCACACCAGAGGCGCCGGATCGGCCCCTGCCGGTGTCCTCGGATCGGCCCCTTGGTGTTCTCCGCGCACGGCCTGACCGGCGCCCAGCTCGGACGCGACCGCCGTCCGGTGTACCCGTCGGCTTGACGAACGGGGCGTCGTGTGCTACCCCAGCGTGGAACGGATCCGGACGGCACCTTGCCGCGCCAGTCACAAGGGGGTCGAAGATGGATGGCCGGTCCCCGGAACCCAGCCAGTGTCCCTCCCGCGTGCTGCGGCACCTCGTCATCGGCTTGAGTCTCGGGATCGTCGTTCTGGCCGGGTCGAGCGCGCCCGCTAGCGTCCACGGCGCCCCGAGCCCAAGCTTAGCTGCCGACGGAGCACGGTCGGTTCCACCGCGGTCCTCCGACGAAGGGCCCGCCGGTCGCTACCAGGCCCCGGACGAGGCGCTCGCGGCCCATCTCGCCCTCATCGCCCAGGCGCGCGGCTGGACCGCGGCCGAAGCGGCAGCCTACGCGCGGGCCGAAGCGGCCATCGACCGCGTCGCGGTGCAGCTCGCCGCCGAGCGGCCTGATGCCTTCGTCGGCTCAGCCCTGGCGCCCGACCCAGGCGGCACGCCCCGGCTGTTCATCAAGGGCTCGGCCGACCCGGAGCTGCTCGCCGTCGAACGAAGCGCGGCGATCCCGATCGAGGTCGTCGACGGCCAGCCGTCGTCGTTCGTCGAGCTCGAAGTGAAGACGACGGCCATCCACGCCGCCCTCCTGTCGGCGGGCTACCGCGAAGTCGTGACGACCTTCGACATCACCCGTGGCGGGCTCGTCGAGGTCACCCTTCGGCGCCAGGCCGATCTGCCGGGCGACGCGTCCGCCGTCCTCGCGCTCCTGCCGGCGGCCCTTCGGGCAGGGGTCGAGGTCACGGTCCGCGACACGCCCATCGTCGGCGCGGTCGGCGCCCTCGGCGTTCCGGTTGTGGCGGCCGACCCGACGACGTAGGGTCCGCTCGGGGAGCCGCCTGGCTCGAGCGCACGCGAAACGAGATGGACGGGCCGCGGTGGCCTTCCCGTCCTCGCTCGGGGCTCGCCGTCGCCCTCGCCGTCGTCCTCGTCGTCCTCGGTCTCTGGGTCGGTTTCACGCTCCTTGGGGCGCCGGTGACCCCGTCGCCGACGGCCGAATGGGGTCCCCTCGCCGTGGCGAGGACGCCGGAGCAGCCGTCGGCCCGCGCCTCCGGCGCCCTTCGGATCACGGAGGCGTGCGTCGGCCTCGTCGATCCGGCCGGGCGTGGGGTGCTCCTCGTCTGGCCGATGGATCGCGTCGCCTGGGTGGCGGCCGATCGAGCCGTCCGCTTCCGGAACCTCGACGGCTCGGTCCATCTCCTCCGGGACGGCGACGACGTCATCCTCCAAGGCGGCGGCGGTGCGGTCGGGGCGGACGGGCGGCCGGCCGACCGACGCTTCGACTGGGTCGCTCCGCCCGATCCTGGCTGCTCCTTCGCCGAGTACGTCCTCGTCGCCGACGTCATGAGCGACTGACGAACGAGCCGAAGGCGCCGAGGGCGCTCGACCGCGCGGGGGGCCTCAGCCTCGCATCCGGAGGTCGATGCTGAAGTCGACGAAGGCGCGCAAGCGGGCCAGGGCGTCCGCCCAGCCTTCGATGGCCTCGGCCCAGGCGTCGAGGCCGCCCGGCTCGCCGATGGGGAACGGACCGTCCTCGACGTGGAGGCGGCTCCCGTAGCCGTCGCGCTCGAGGCGGATGGTGGCCGTCGTGACGATGGACTCGTCCGGGCCCCACGGCCAGCGGAAGACGAGGGACCGCCCGGGCTCGACGGCGAGAACGTCCCACCAGACCCGCTCATGGGGCCAGATGAGCGTCGACCGCGTCCCTGCGGCGAGGGATCCCTCGATCCGTTCCGGGAACCAGCGGACGATCTCCTCGGGATCGGAGAGGCAGCGCAGGACCCGCTCCGGCGAGGCCGAGAAGCGGCGCTCCATGCGCACCCAGCCGTGCGCCTCGCTCCCGAGCGGCACGGCGGCCCCGCCGCCGCCCGCCGCCGCACGCACCTCGCTCACAGACCGAGCTCCCGCTCCACGGTCCGGAGCCCGGCGATGACGTTCGCGACGTGGGCCTCGAAGGGCAAGCCGAGCTCGGCGGCTCCGGCCAGGAGTTGCTCCCGCGAGACCTGGCGGGCGAAGCCCTTGTCGCGCATCTTCTTCGTCACGGCTTCGACGTCGACCTCGGCCAGGCGCTTGTTCGGTCGAACGAGGGCCACGGCGACGACGAAGCCGCTCAGCTCGTCGCAGGCGTAGACGGTCCGGGCGAGATCCGTCGTTCGGGGGTGCCCGGTGTGGTCGCCGTGGCCAAGGACGGCGTCGACGACGAGGTCCGGATACCCGAGGCGCCGGAGCTCCTCGACGCCCCGGAGGGGGTGCTCGTCGGGGAAGCGCTCGTAATCGAAGTCGTGGAGGAGGCCGGCGCAACGCCAGAGCTCGAGCTCGGGTTCGGCGACCCCGAAGTGGTTCGCCCCGTACCAGGCGACGGCCGCTTCGACGGCGAGGCCGTGCTTCCGGAGGGACGGGGACGTCGTCCACTCGCAGAGGAGCCGCCAGGCGTCCTCTCTCGACGGGGTGGCCGTGGTCGACGGGTCCGGGCTTGCCATGCCGCGTTCGAGCGTAGCACCGCCGAGGCGGCGCCGGTGGGGCAGGATGCGGGACGGCCCGGGCGCCGCGGCCGGGTGGCCGCGGCGCCCAGTCACACGGTGGGGTTGCGCACGAAGCGGCGAGCGATGCTCTAGCGCACGAGGCCGAGGAAGAGCTGCGGATCGCCCGGCTGCGGCGGCCCCCCGATCCCGGCCGAGACCGAGGGCAGGCCGTAGTACTCGCTGAAGACGCCCGAGAGCCAGGAGACGGCCGGTCCGTTGCCGTCGTACCCCGTGAGCGTGAAGGCGGCTGCCCCGACGACCGTGAAGACGGCGTTGTTGCCGTTGCACGGGTCGCAGCCCGAGACGACCGGGATGAGGACCGTCTGCCCGATCCACTTGTCGAGGCAGGCCCGCACGTCCCTTGCGTTCGTGGCGCCCGGGTCGCCGGGGAAGTCGACCGGGAAGCTGAAGGCCGGGTTGTTCGGGTTGCAGATCGCCTGGGCGAGGGCACCCGCGTTGTTCGACCCTGTCCAGGAGAGCCAGCCGAAGTTGCCGGGTCCGAAGTTCGGGCTGTTGCCGCCGCCTCCCTCGGTTCCGGTCTCGGTGAGCACGTACTCCCGCCCGGGCTCGAACGGCTGGGGTGGGTTCGTCCCGATCGGGAGCAGGATCCCCGCCGGGGCACCGGTCAGCCGACCGGCGAGGGCCGTCGCCCCGGCCCCGACGTTCCAGGTCGTCTGACCGACGACACCGAGGAAGAAGGTTCGCGGCGTACGCGTCACCGCGACGGCCACGCCCTGAGTGTTCGGCGGCAGCCCCGACGGTTCATTGACGACCGGGCCGAGGACGTTCTCCCGGCGATCGACGAAGCTCGCCGTCCAGGTGCAGGGTGGCGTCCCCGAGGCGAGGCAGCCGTTCTCGCGGGCGATGGCGTCGATGGCGGCATAGACCGTGGCGCTCGTCACCGTCGTCAGGGGTCCGGCCTGGTAGTGGTCGGCGACGACCTTCGTCCCGGCGAGGGCGGCCGTGTCGGCGATGTTCTGGGCCTCGCGGCGGTTCAGGAAGGCGAAGCCGCCGTCGATGACGAGGCCGACGAAGAGGATGATCGTGATGAGGCCGCCCACGAAGACGACGAGGATTTGGCCGGACTCGGCGCCGGCACCTCGACCGAAGGGGCAGAACGTCCGCTGGCGGACGGCTGGGGCAGAAGGTCGGCCGGCAATGCGGACGGAGAGGCGAAGGCAACGGTTCATCGAACGACCTCGACCTAGTTGTTGACGACCATGCGGGCGATGGCGGTGTACGTCCTCGCCCCGACGAGCTGGCCGACGACCGGCGTAAGCATCCCGACGGTCGTGTCGACCCGGACGACGAGGATGTTCCCGCTCGTGCAGGTGGACCGGGCGACCCCGAAGACGTCCTCGCAGGTCACGGTGACCGTCGGGTTCGGGACGGCGGCCATGAGGCTCCGCGTCTTGTTGGCAACGTTCGTCCGATCGGCGGCACTCACCGACCGCCCCTGGACGGTGCCCCAGCGGGCACCTTCTCGAGCCGCCTCGCTGATGGCGTTGTTGATGTAGGCGAGACGCCCGAGGTCGACGAGCCCGAAGAGGAGGAGGATGAAGAGGGGGAAGACGAGGGCGAACTCGACGAGGGCCTGGCCGCGCGAGCGAGGCGCGGCGCGTCGGGTTCGGCTGGGCAGTCGGATCATCTCAGTTCACCTGGACGTAGTCGGTCTTCGTGATCGTCGTCGCGCAGGTGAGATCGCTGTCGCTCGTCCGGATCGTGAGGGTGACCGTGAACTTGCCCTTCGAGCTGTAGGCGTGGCTCACGGTCGGCCAGCTCGTTGAGTCGGTCGCCCCGTCGCCGAAGGTCCAGAGCCAGCTCGTCGGGCTCGGGCTGGAGGTGCCGGTGAACGTGACGCTCTGGCCCACGTTCACCATGACCCGCCCGTTCGAACCGGGCGCCGGGTTCGAGGTGAAGTTCCCGGTGGGCTTCGTGCAGCTCGGTGAGGCGACCGGGGTGGGGGTCGGGATCGGGGTGGGCGTTGGGGTGGCGGCCGGAGTCGGGGTCGGGGTCGGGGTGTTGTACGCGGCCGGGTTGAAGACGACGGCGCCCGCCTGGGCGCTGAGGGTAACGGCGTTTCCGAAGAAGACTCGGACGAAGGGGGTCAGGAGCGGGAACGACTGGCTGACCCGGACCCGGTAGGTGTCGCCCTTGACGCAGGCTGCGAGGCTGCTCCGCGGCGTCCCGTCGGGGGCGAGGCAGGTGACGGTGACCGTCACGCCGGAGCCGGTCTCCTGGGTCACCCGGTAGGTGACGTTGTTCGGGTTCGGGCAGGCGCTCGCCGTGTCACAGTCGGGGTGCATGCCGCCGAAGATCGCCCCCTCTCGAGCACCGTTCGTGATGGCGACGTAGGAGAAGAACATCCGGCCGGCGTCGATGGCCGTCCCGAGGAGGACGAGGAAGACGGGGAGGACGAGGGCGAACTCGACGAGGCTCTGGCCGCGACCACGAGTGGCGCTCCGGGCGCGACTGGAGCTCCGGCTGCTGGCCGTGCCTCGGCTGCTGGCCGTGCCTCGGCTGCTGGCCGTGCCTCGGCTGCTGGCCGTGCCTCGGCTGCTGCCCGTGCCGCGGTCGGGCGATCCGGTCAGGGCATGGCTCCGGCTGGGGGCTGGAGCAGGGTGAACGACCGCGCCGCCGCCCGATCGTCGAGCGAGGGGGAGACGACGCTCAGGCTCATGCTGCCCGGAGCGACGGCGGCCGATCGCCGTGGGCCCGACGTCGGCCGCCGGGCGGGACAGGTCGGCGGCTGCCGTGCGGGGCTCGGGGCCCCGCTGGCGCTGCGATGGTCGGAACATGGGCATCCCCGTGCGGTTCGTGGACACGCCGGCGATGCTCGCTGTCCTTCCTTGCGGGCTGCCTTGAAACGGTGCGCGCGCGCATAGCCTATTCGTTCGCATCCGGCGCATCCCGCCTCCTCCGGTTCCGGGTCCCTCCCAGGACGTCACCGTCGCCCTGCTTCAAGGCCAGCATTGCGATCGCCGCGGACCGCCTGCCGAGCTTGGGCACTCGACGATAGGCCCCCAGCCTTACAAGGAACCTTACGCCGGGCGAGCGGGGTGTCCCGGACCTCGCGCCTGGCGGCCCTGGTGTCATGCCGCTGGCCCTGGTGTCAGACCGCTGCCCTTCCGGCAGCCAGGGAGAGTCGATTGTGGGTGGACGTCCTGGTCCCGCCGGACTAGCTCTCCGTCGGGGCTTCGGCCGGGAGGTAGACACTGAAGGCCGCCCCCCGCGAGCCTGGGGCGACGGGTTCCAGGACGAGGTCGCCGCCCATCGCCCGGCAGAGCTCCCGGGAGACGTAGAGCCCGAGGCCGGTGCCGTCCCCGGCGGTGCTGGTGCCCCGCCCGAAGCGACTGAAGAGGCGCGATCGATCGGCCTCGGCGATTCCGGGGCCCTGGTCGGCGACCGTCAGCCGGAGGCGCCCGCCCTCGACATCGCGGGCGATCTCCACCTCGACCGGGGTTCGTTGACCGTGCTTCGTCGCGTTGTCGAGGAGAGCCCAGAGGACCTGGTCGAGCTGGTCCGGATCGGCGATAGCGAGCCAGCCTTCGGAACGGTCGTCGATCCGGAGGCGGACGTCGCCAGCTGCGATGGCCTCCCAGGCTCGGCGGACCCGGGGGGCGAGGGCGACGACCTCCGCCTTGGGCTTCAGTGCCCCCGATTCCAGGCGCGACATGGTGAGGAGCTGGCGGACCATGCGCGACAGGCGGTCGGCCTGCTCGACGATGATCCCGAGCCGCCGGTCGGCTCGTTCCCGTTCGAGCTGGTCGGCGTAGGCCCGGATCCGGGCGAGGGGCGTCTGGAGGTTGTGGCTCACCCCGCGGAGGAAGTCGTCCTTGGCCGCGTCGAGGGCGCGGAGCTGCTCGTTCTGGGCCTCGACCCGGGCGAAGAGCTCCGCGTTCCGGATGGCGATGGCAACCTCGCGGGCGAAGAGCTCGAGGAGGTCCTGGTCGGCCCGCTCCCAGTGACGCGTCGCCGGAAGGCGGCCGACGAGGACGCCGAGGCACTCGTCGCCGACACGGAGCTCGGCCCGAACCGGTCGGCTGAAACCGGGCACGACCTCCTCCTCCGGCACTCGGCTCGGGTCCTCGAGGCGGACGATCGCGTCGAGGAGGCCGAAGGCCTCCCGGGCGTCGACGGCGGCCCGGCCGGCGAGGAAGTCGACGCCGTCGCGGATGGAGATCCGCTCGATGGCGGCTCGGATGCTGGCGAGCTCTCGGTTCCGCCGCTCCAGGTCGGCGGCGAGGCGGTTGTGGCTCTCGGCGAGGCGGGCGATCTCGTCTTCGCCCGGGATCTCGAGGCGGGTCGAGAGGTCGCCGGCGGACACCCGTTCGACGGCGGCGGCGATGTGGCGAAGGGGGGCCCCAAGGTCCGCGGCGAGGCCGAAGGCGACGAGGACGGCGACGACGACGGTGATGGCGAGGGCGAGAAGGAGGAGACGGCCGAGGGTGTCGTCGGCGACCCCTGGGAGCCCGACGAGGAGGACGACGGCACCAAAGGCGGCGAGGGGGAGGACGGCAGCGGCGAGGAGGGCGAGGGTGAGGCGCACTCGGAAGGGGACATTGAGGCGAGGCCGCCAGGGGCTCGGTTCCGCTTCGGGTCGTTCGTCGTTCGGGGAGGGGCGCTCGTCCGTGAGGCGCGGCTGGATGGTGGTCCGGCGTTCGCTGGCGCTCGCTCCGATTCCGGGGAGGTGGTCGCTCGGGGTGCGCCGTTCTTCCGTCGGGCGTCGTTCGTGGGCCGCACCCGGCGCTACGTGCTCTCCTTCCCCGGACCGGTCGTTGCCGAGATGGCCTTCGGTCATGACCGCTCCTCGGCTCGGCCCAGGTCCTCAAGCCGGGGCGCGGCGGCTGTGGCCGCCACGAGACGGTAACCGAGGCCGCGAACGGTGAGGAGGTATCGCGGTCGGTCCGGATCGGGCTCGATCTTCTGGCGAAGGCGCCGCATCGTGACCCACACGTACGACGGGTCGGCGTCGTCGGTCTCCGACCAGCCCCGGGCAATGAGGGTTTCCGTCGGCACGGTCTGGCCGAGGTTGGCAGCGAGGGCGTAGAGGAGGCGCGACTCGGTCGGAGTGAGGGCCACGGTTCGGCCGCGGACGGTGGCGGTTCGGCGGTGGAGGTCGAGGGTGAGATCGGGACCGAGGACGAGGCTCTGCCGAGGAACGCGATCGCCGAGGCGCCGCAAGACGCGGTTGATCCGGGCCCGGAGCTCGGGGTAGTGGAAGGGCTTCGTGACGTAGTCCTCCGCCACTTCTTCGAGGAGATCGGCCTTGCTGTCGGCGGCGTCGATGGCGGAGAGGACGATGATCGGCAGATCGGCGATGGCCTTGATCTCTCGGGCCAGGGACAGGCCGTCGAGTCGGGGCATCATCATGTCGAGGACGATGAGGTCGGGCCAGCCCGACCGGAGGCGGCGGAGGGCTTCCTGGCCGTCGCGGGCGGTGGCGACGTCGAAGCCGTCGTCCCGGAGTTCCTCGGCGAGGACGACGAGGAGGTTCGGATCGTCGTCGACGAGGAGGATCCGCGGTGCGTGCGGTCCATACGGCGCGCCCGGGCTGCCGGGGAGCATGACCCGAGGATAGCAGCGGAGGGGTGGTGCGACGGGGGTCGCCTGCGGTGTTGCTCGCCTGCGGTGTGGGTCGCCTGCGGTGTGGGTCGCCTGCGGTGTTGCTCGCCTGCGGTGTTGCTCGCCCGCGACGGCCACAGCGAACAGAACGCGCGCCAGGGCCCGGAACCTGCCGCCCGCGACGGCCACAGCGAACAGAACGAGGCGGCCGGCGAGTGACCGGCCCTCGTTGACGGCCACAGCGAACAGAACGCGCACCAGCATCACGGATGCCCACGCAGTGACACCCTGGCCGAACACAACGCGTCCTTCTCGGCCGCTCGGTGTCCCGGGTGACGCTCAGGGCGAACAGTACGCGCGGCCCGCTCGGTCCGATCTGCTTTCTGTTCGCTCAGGCTGTCAATCGAGCGCGTCGCCCCCTCCGAAGGGGCGTTCTGTTTGCTCTGAGTGTCACGCGAGCGCGTCGCCCGCTCCGAAGGGGCGTTCTGTTCGGTCTGCGTGGCATTGGCCGCAACTGCCGCCGTCGAGGGGCGACGAAAGGGCGGGACCTAGGGCGCCCGGCGGTCGACGAAGCGGCAGCGCGGGGCGACCGGACAAACCCCGCAGTTCGGTCGCCGGGCCGTACACATCCGCCGACCGTGGGTGATGAGATTGACGTGGGCCTCGTAGATCTGGTCGGGGGCGAGAAGCTCGAGGTAGATGTCGTGCGCCTCGTCGGCGCTCGCCGTCGCTGGAATGAGCCCGATCCGCTTCGAAACCCGTTCGACGTGCCGATCGACCGGCATGAGCGGCATGCCGAAGCAGAAGAGAAGGATGACCGAGGCCGTCTTCTTGCCGATCCCGTCGATCGCCGTCAACCACTCCCGCGCCGCGAGCGGCTCCATCTCTCCGAGAAACTCGAGGGAGAAATCACCCCGGGTGTCCCGGATGCGCCGCAGCGCGGCCACGAGGCGCGGTGCCTTCTGCCGAGCGAGCCCGCCTGGGCGGATTGCCTCCTCCACCACCTCGATCGGCGCTTCGGCGACGGCTGCCCAGTCCGGAGCCGGAGCAATCTCGATCCCAGCACCGCCCCAGCCGTCGGGCGGCGTCCCGTTCGCTCGGCGGTCGCCGACCGGCGGCCCTGAACCGGGAAAGCGGGCCCGGAGGGACTCGAAGGCCCGCTCAGCGTTCGTGTCAGCGCTGTTCTGGGCGAGGATCGTGAGGACGAGCTCCGAGGTCGGGTCGAGGCGGCGGCGCCACTGGGGTCGACCGTAGAGCGTCGCCAGGGCGTCGAGGACGAACTCAAGGAGGCCGGGCCGGGTCCGGCGAAGGCGGCGGACCCAGCCCCGGGCCGGGTTCGAGCGAGACGCGTTCGAGCGAGACGCGTTCGAGCGAGACGTCCGGCGGCGGCTCGTCCCGCGGGCGCGGGTGCGGCGAGATCGGGTGTCAGTCGATCGACCCGTTCGGTGGGCGACCGGCTCGGGACCCGGCGCAGGCGCTTCCGGCTCGCTGACGAACGGCTCGCTGACGAACGGCTCGCTCACGAACGGTCAGTGTAGGCCCCCTGGAGCCGTTCGCGGTGCCGGCCCCTTTCGGGTTCGCCCGCGCTGGGGCTCGCCGGCCTTGGGGTTCGCCGCGGCTCGGGTCGCGGCGGCCGGAGAGGGACGCCGTCGGCCGCTATCGATAGGCGCCTCGCCGCAGAACGAGAGACCGAGCGAGACGAGGCGGGCGAGCCGCTCGCCACAGCGCTCGAGCGGCGCCAGACCGGCGGCCATCGCCTCCTCCACCGACTGCGGGGCCTCGACGACGGGGACGACGACCACTCCCGCCCGCCCGAGCTCCCGGGCGCCCTCGACCGTCACCCCGCCCCCGACCGCGACGACCGGCCGCCCAGCGACCGCCGCCCGCCGAGCCACCCCCATGGCCGTTTTGCCGAACGCCGTCTGGGCATCGATGCGGCCCTCCCCGGTGACGACGAGGTCCGCCTCCCGAAGCCTCGCCTCGAAGCCCGTCTCGGCCATAACGAGCTCGACGCCGGGGCGGAACTCGAGCGCCCCAAAGCGATCGCGGAGGCAAAGGAGAGCGAAACCGACCCCGCCGGCCGCCCCGGCGCCAGGGGTGTCTCGTTCTCGACGACCGGTCGCGGCTTCGAGGTGATCGGCCCAGCGCGCGAGGCCCGCGTCGAGGGCGGTCACGTCGGCGGCCGTCGCTCCCTTCTGGGGGCCGTACGTCGCAGCGGCGCCCGCCGGGCCGAGGAGCGGGTTGGCGACGTCGGAGGCGACGCTGAGCTCGAGCTCGGCGAGCCTCGGGTCGAGACCGGACAGGTCGACTCTCTCGAGGGCGGCCATGACCGCCGGCCAGCCGCCGTCTCCGGGCTGACCGTCGGCGGCGAGGAGACGACCGCCGGAGCCGCGGAGCCTCACCCCGAGCGCGACGAGGAGCCCCGCCCCGCCGTCCGTCGTCGCGCTCCCGCCGATCCCGAGCACGATCCGCCGGACCCCCGCGTCGAGGGCAGCCCGAAGGAGTTCGCCGCTACCGACCGTCGAGGCCCGGAGCGGATCCCGCTCGGTGGGGGAGAGGCGCGAGAGCCCGGAGGCTTCGGCGAGCTCGACGACGGCCCGCCGACTCCCGGACGAGCGGCGCCGGCCGGCGCCATCGGCGGCGAGAAGCCAGCGCGCCTCGACGATCCGCCCCAACGGATCGGCGACCGGCGCCGTCCGCCACGACCAGCCGCCCGCGGCCTCCATCGCCGCCAGGGTTCCCTCGCCGCCATCGGCGAGAGGAGCGAGGAGGAGCCGATCCCCGGGTCGGGCGAGCTCCCAACCGGAGGCCAACGCTCGGGCGACCTCGACCGAGGTGAGGGAGCCCTTGAAGGAGTCGGGCGCGACGAGGACGGTGAGGGAGCGCGAGCCCCCGCTGTCGGGACGCCGACTCGACCCCTCGGGACGCCGACTCGACCCCTCGGGACGCCGACTCGACCCCTCGGGACGCCGACTCGACCCCTCGGGACGCCGACTTGACCCCTCGGGACGCCGACTCGACGCGCGCCGCCCCGCCGAGCCCGGCCGCTCCGTCATCGGCCCCCCTACCGGACGGCCGGGTCGAGGACCGCCGCCCCCCGCCGCCGCTCGAGGTACTCCGGAATCCGGATCATCGGCGGCCGCTCCTGGTCGGCGAGCTCGATGACCTCGAGCGAGAGTCGGCCTCGGCCGCTCCGCGGCAGCTTCATCGTCGAACCGAGCTCGGCGAAGAGCCGAACCCGGCGCCGTTCCTCCAGTCGCTTCATGACCGCCTGGAGGATGACGAAGCTCATCCGCGACAACCCTTCGAGCTCCTGGTTCCGGTGAATCCGCCGTTCGAGATCGACCTGGCCGAGTCCTTCGAGACCGACCCGCTCGGCGATGTCGATGAGGTGGCCGATCTCGACCGCGTAGCCGGTGAAGAAGGGGATCGTCTCGAGGATCGACCGCCGCCCGGCGTACTCCCCGGAAAGGGGCTGGATGAAGCCCGAGAGCTCCGGGAAGAAGAGGTTGATGAGCGGCCGAGCGACGAGCTCGGTCACCCTGCCCCCGCCGCCTTCGCGGAGGACGCCGCCCTCGACGATCGGCCGCTGGTAGTAGCCCTTGACGTACTGCAGCCGGGGCTCAGCGAGGAGCGGCCCGAGGGTGCCATAGACCATCCGGTGGTGCCAATTTCGGACGTCGGTGTCGGCCCAGACGACGATGTCGCCGGTCGTCTCGAAGAGCGATTTCCAAAGTGCCTCGCCCTTGCCCCGGAAGGAATCGTAGCGGGGCAGGATGTCCGGGTGCTGGACGACCCGGGCCCCTTCCGCCTCAGCGATCTCCCGGGTCCGATCCGTCGAGGCCGAGTCGACGACGAGGACCTCGTCGAGGAGCGGCACCCGCTGGACCATCTCCCGGAGTGCCCGGCGGACGATCGGCCCGATCGTCGTTTCTTCGTTCAGAGTCGGCAGGATGAGGCTGACGGTGAGGCCCTGCTTCTCCTTCAGCTGGACGAGCCGCCGCAGATCGGCGAACTCGGCGTGGTGGAAATTCGACTCGCCGAACCAGCGCTCGACCCGAGCCGGGATCGCTCGCGCCTCTTCGGCCGCCCGATCGGCGGCGGCGAGGGTCTCGGCCCGCTGGGCGAGCTGCTCGAAGGTCTGGCGGCTGATCGGCTCTCGTGTCTTGACGACGACGACGGTCGGCTTTGCCTTCGTGGCGATCGCCTCCGGGAGCGAGCCGAAGAGGGACCCCCGACCGTCGTCGCCGACCGGCAACGCCGAGGCACCCATGACGACGAGATCGACCTTCTCGGCTTCCCGGAGGATGGCTCGGCGGACGTTCGCCGCCTCCCGAAGGACGGGCTCCCCGATCCCCTCGAGGTGGCTCCGAACGAAGGCGGCGAGGGCCCGCTCGGCCTGGGCTCGGACGGCGAGGGTCACCCCCGGGGGGATGAGGTGGAGGACAGTGACCCGCGCCCCGTGGCGGCGGGCAATAGCCTCGGCGAAGCGGACGGCGAGCTCGGCGTGGGGGCCGCCGCGGACGGGGACGAGGATCTGCCGGATCGTCGTCGTTCCTCGCTGCTTCACGACGGCGATGTCGCAGGGGCTGTCGCGGACGACCTCGTCGATGGTCGGGCTGAACACGAGGGGGACCGACCGCTTGTCGTGGCGGTGGCCGTCCCCCCGACGCTCCTCGCCGGCGTGCGGCGCCGGCGTCTTGCCACCCCAGCCGAAGAGGATGAGGTCAGCTTCCAGCTCGTTCGCCGCCTCGACGATCCCCTCGGCCGCCCGGCGCCCGATTCGAACGATCGGGCGGATCGTCGTCCCCTCGGGGGCGTAGTCGAGGACGCGCTGGAGGAGACGGCGCGCGTGGCGGGCTCTTGTCGCGCCCTCCGAGAGCGGCATCCCTTCGGGGACTTCGACGATGCCGAGGGCTGTCAGCTCACCCGTCCGGGGATCGAGGAGGGCGGCCCCGAGGCGAACGAGCTCCTCGGCCGTCATCGGGTTGGCGACCGGGATGAGGACTCGGGCAGGCAGGGGCCGGCTGCTCACGACGGGGCTCCCTCGGGAGTCGCGTGCTCGGCCGTCCAGTGCTCGACGAGGTACGGCTTGAGGAGCTCGAACTCGCGGGCGAGGCGCTCGACCCGCTCCTCGGCCTGCTCGGCAGTGGCCGTTCGATTCTCGATGACGAAGCCGCCGACCCGACCAAAGTAGATCGGAACGAGGGCGGCGACGAGCTCGGCCCGCGGTCGGTCGGCTCGACCGGCGGCGACGACGAGGTCATAGACGACCCGGGCCCAGACGTCGTCGGGGAAGCAGAAGGCGGCCGCCGCCTCGGCCATCTCGACCGTCGATGGGGCCGCTGCGCCCATCGAGCTCGCCCCGAGGCCGAGCCGAGCGCGTGCCTGCTCGGCGACCTGGCTCGCCTCGGCGGCGAGCTCCAGGACCGTGTCAGCCGTCGCGGGGGCGAGGATCGAGCGCCAGGTGGGGGCGAGGGTGAGGGCGCCGGTGCCGAACTCGGCGAGAAGGCGGAGGCAGTTCACCTCGAGGGGCGGCGGTTCGGCGATCCGCTCGAAGCCGTAGACGGGGACTGGGTGGCTGCCCCTGATCGGGAGCCAGTGGTCGGCGTGCTCGACGGCGAGCCGGAGGGTCGTGCCGAGGACCTGCCGGAACATCGGGCCGAGGTCCGCACCGGGGTCCTTCGGGTCGTGGACCTTCGACCCCAGGCGGGTCTGGCAGACGGCGAAGCCGCCGAGGATGGCATGCGTCGTCATCCAGATGTCGACCCCGAAGCGGCTGACGTCCTCGTCCCAGTCGGCCAAATCGAGGTAGTGGCGGACGAGATCCCCCGAGACGCCGAAGTCGCCGCCGATGGGCTGCCGGATCCGTCGCCCGTAGAGAGCCCGGGTCAGGGGGTAGGTGACGCTGTTCGTGATCGTGCCGTCGAACTTGTAGCGGGCGTAGAGGGGGGCGACGAAGTCGTAGCCACCTTTGAGGATCGGGCCGGCGAGGAGCTCGATCCACTCGGGCAGGATCGACCGGAGGTCGGAGTCGACGACGATGAGGGCCTCGACCTCGAGGGTGGCCGCGATCTCGAAGATCGTCCGCAGGGCGGCCCCCTTGCCGCCGACCCCGTCGATCTCGGGGTAGGTCAGGCTGAGGCGGGCGAGGCGGTTCGTCGGTCGGACGAGGAGGATCTGCTCGATGTAGTCGGGCGGCTCGGTCTCGACGACGACCCGCTGGGTCCCGTCGGGGGAGCCGGCGTCGGCGTTGACGAGGACCGGGCGAAGGTCGGGGAAGTACTGGACGAGGCCGGCCTGGGCGGCGCGGACGACATAGCCGATGGTCGCCGCGTTCTTGTAGCTCGGGATGCCGACCATGATGTCGGCCCGGCCGAGTCGCTCGACCTCGTCGCGGATGGCCGGGGTGAGGGTCGTCGCGGGCACGTCTTCACCGTACCACCCGACGGGGGTGACGTCCAAGCTGGCCGCGGCGCGACGCCGTCTTCGCCGACGCGGCCCTCGCCGACGCCGTCTTCCCCGACGCCGTCCTCGCCGACGCGGTCCTCGCCGACGCCGTCCTCGCCGACGGCGCCGTCCGAAGGACCTGTTCAGCGCCGCGGGATGGGAACGACGGCCCAGCCGCCGTTCGGCCGGCCCGGCTCGTAGCGGCTGTTGGCGGCCTTGTAGGCGACCGAGCGAAAGCCGAGGGACCGCCAGGAGCCGAGCCAGACTTCGATGGGGAGCCGAACATAGGCCGTCCGGCGAACGAGGGGACCTTCGACGAGAACGCTTTCGAGGAGCCGCTTCCGTTCGAGGAGCGGGATGTCGAGGAGGGAGTCGCCGTCGACGGCGAGGAGGTCGAGGGCGACGAAGGCGAGGCGGTCGCCGGGTCGGCGGGTGCGTTCGAGCGCCCCGGACGCTTCGTCGCGACGGCGACGCTGGCCGAAGACGAGCTGGGCGGCGAGGTCGGCGGCCGTCGGGATGGCCACCTCGCCGGGCAGGGCCCCTTCGCCGCTCCGAGTCGCCTGGAGGGTGAGGACCCCGTCGACGACCGCCTCGGCAGCCCGGACCGCGCCGTCGAGCGCGCCGAGGACGGCCTCCAGCTCGCCCTCCGGCTCGGCCGACGGTGCGCCCCATGGTTCCCGCGGCGGCCAAGTGCGCGAGCGGGTGGCGAGGACCGTACCCTCGGCGTCCACGATCCGGATCTCCGCGGGTCCGGCGTGGACGAGCACGCGGCGTCCCTCCCAGACCGGCTCGACGATGGGATCGACGATGTCGCGGGCTCGGCCCGGTCCGAAGGTGGCAGGCCGCCAGGCTGACCGGTCGGGCGGGGCGGCGACGGGACCCGAGGCACGGGAGCGCTCCACGTCATCATCGTACTCCTGGGGCCGGGTGCCCCATGTCGGCGAGTCCACGGCACGTCGGCGAGTCCACGGCGCGTCGGCGAGTCCACGGCGCGTCGGCGAGTGCCGCGCACTGGCGACCGACCGAGCGAAGGCGCCGCTACGGTCCCTCGGCGTACCCAGACGGGTGGGCTTCGAGCCAGCGCCAGGCCGAGCCGATCAGTTCTTCCAGGGAGCTCCGAGCGGGGCGCCAATCGAGGACCTGGGCTGCTCGCTCGTTCGAGGCGACGAGGATCGGCGGGTCGCCTGGCCGTCGCGGTCCGAGTCGGCTCGGGATCGGGCGCCCGACGATGGCTTCCGCTGCGGCGAGAACCTCCCGGACGCTGTAGCCGCGGGCCGTGCCGAGGTTGCAGACGAGGGGCTCGGCGGTTCGAGGGTCCTCGGGATCGGTCGCCTCGAGGGCAGCTAGGTGGGCTTCGGCGAGGTCGGCGACGTGGATGTAGTCGCGGATGCAGGTCCCGTCGGGAGTCGGGTAATCGGTACCGAAGACGACCACCTCGGGCAGGCGACCCCGGGCCGCGGCGAGGACGGTCGGGATGAGGTGGGTCTCGGGGTCGTGCCACTCGCCGACCCG
>JBHORA010000036.1:0-5251 GCA_042408535.1 Chloroflexota bacterium
CCGCGACGGATCGGCGGCCGATACGCCATCCTCAGCCGGCCGAGCGATCCGGGACACACGCCCTTCGGTGACATCTTCTACTCGGAGAGCCCCGACCTCGTCCATTGGGGTCGCCACCGTCACGTCATGGGGCCCCTCCCCCTGACCTGGCAGGCGACGAAGGTCGGCGCCGGGCCAACGCCGATCGAGACCGACGAGGGCTGGCTCCTCCTCTACCACGGCGTCCTCACCTCCTGCAACGGCTTTGTCTACTCGATGGGCGCGGCCCTCCTCGACCTCGACGAGCCGTGGCGGGTCATCGCCAGAAGCTCCGAGTACCTCCTCGCTCCTTCCGCCACCTACGAACGGGTCGGGGACGTCCCGAACGTCGTCTTTCCGTGTGCGGCCCTCGTCGACCGCGGTGCCGACCGCCTCGCCGTCTACTACGGTGCCGCGGACACCGTCGTCTGCCTCGCCTTCGGCCGTCTCTCCGAAGTCGTCGACGCCGCTCGCCGGTGAACCGACGGCAGCTGCCTCGTCCTGCTCCCGGCCAGGCCGTGGACGGTCACGGGGCGATCGATCCGGGATCCAGGAGGGCAGCGACTATCCTTGGTCGGCAGCGGATCGGCGTCCCCATGGCCAGGACCCGTCCATCGAAGGAGCTAGAGTGAGTCGCACGAGCAAGCGTCGGAACGACCCCGTCGTCACCCTCGACGACGTCGCCCGTGCAGCCGGCGTCTCACGGGCGACCGTGTCGCGGGTGGTGAACCGCAGCGTCAGGGTGAGCCCGCAGGCACAGCGAGCCGTCGAACGAGCGATCCACGAGCTCGGTTACAGCCGAACCTCGCTGCGCGGAGCCTCGTCACCCGGCGAAGCGATTCGATCGGCCTCGTCATCCCGGAACCAACCGGCCTCCTGTCGACCGACCCCTATTTCGCACTCCTCCTCCGTGGCATCAGCGCCGAATGCTCGGCGGCCGGTCTCCAGCTCGTCCTTCTCATGCCCCAGTCGCGAGCGGACGAGCAACGAGCGGAGGCCTTCCTCGCCGCCGGCCACCTCGACGGCGCCCTCCTCGTCTCCCTCCACGGTAACGACCCGCTCCCGAAGCGACTCCGGGAGCGCGGCGTCCCGGTCGTCGTCGGCGGACGGCCGCCGGCTGGAGCGAACGTCAGCTACGTCGACGTCGACAACGAGCACGGGGCGCGGATCGCCGTCGAGCACCTCATCGCCGGGGGGAGGCGGATCGTCGCCATCATCGGTGGACCCCTCGACATGCCGGCTGGCGTCGACCGCCTCGCGGGATACCGGCACGCTCGGGCGAACGCCGGGCTGCCGACCGATCACAGCCTCGAGGTCCACGGGCCCTTCACCCGCGAGGCCGGTGTCGCGGGGATGCGGGCCCTCCTGGAGCGTCGCCCGGACATCGACGCTGTGTTCGCCGCCTCGGACCTCCTCGCCGCCGGCGCCCTGCACGTCATCATCGGTTCGGGGCGTCGCGTGCCCGACGACATCGCCCTCGTCGGCTTCGACGACTCGCCCCTCGCCGAGACCCTCCAGCCACCCCTGACGAGCGTTCGGCAGCCGATCGAGGAGATGGGTCGGGAGATGACGCGGATCCTCATCGGGGAGATCGCTGCAACGACGGCAGTGCCGCGGCGGGTTGTCCTCTCGACGGAGCTCGTCGTTCGCGCCTCGAGCGCGCCCCGGGCGGTCGGCGCGGCGGGCCACTCCGGTTCGGACGACGTGCGGATCCCGGGCAACTCCCCTTGACCACTCGTCTATTCTTGTGTCCTGACTCCATAGCCTGGCTCCCAGGATGAATCGGGATCTTTCGTGAGCAAGAGGATGCCCGTGGCCCGCAGGTTGGTCCAGCGAACTCAGCGGTCAGTCCATTGCCGGACGATCCATCTGCCATAAGCCGCCCGGTCGTCCGGCCGCCGGCAGGGTGGCGGGCCAGCTACACGACCTTCATCGACCGCCATGAGGTGGCCTGGGAACTCGGCGTGGCGGGGCTGGCGGTCGTCTTCCTCTTCGTCGGCTTCATCGAGGATGATCGGTCCAGCATCGCCAGCCTCATCGAGATCGGCCTGACCGGTGTCTTCATCGCCGAGGTCGCTAGCCGATTCGTAGCGGCGCCGAGCCGGTCAGCCTACCTGAACGAACCGTCAGAGATGGAGGTGATGCGATGGCACGACGAAGGAGCGGCATGACACTGGCCGCGACTCGGTCGCTCCTGTACCTCCTGGCCCGGCTTCTGGGCGACGTCATCGCCGTCCGGCGAGGCCGCGTTGGCCGCCGGATCGGGCGACGGGTCGTCGGTCGGGCAGCCGGGCGGGCGATCGGCCGGCTCTTCCGCTGAGGGCGGTCGGCGAGAACGCGAGGCGGGCGCGCTGGGTCCGCTTACTTCATCCCGGGCAGACCGTTCGGGAAGCCGGGGAAGCCCTTCTCCGGGGCGTTGAAGGCGCGGCGAATCTCGGCCTGGTTCAGGTAGTAGAGGATGACGCCGCTGATGGCGATCGAGATGATCGCGCCGCCGAGGGTCTGGTAGAACACGATCCGCAGGACGCCGAGGACAGCGATGAGGATGTTCACCGCGGCGAGGATGACGCCGAGCTGCCAGGCCCAGGGCCGAAGGTTCCAGAAGCCGTAGGCGAGGACGAGCTCGAGGACGGCAAGCACAAGGACGATGAGCCCCCGATGACGGCGAGTCCGCCGATGGCCGCCCCGGTCGCACCGCCGATTAGCCCGCCGGCCATGCCACCGAGGCCGATCACCGCCAGCCCCCCGAGCAGGCCCAAGACCCCGCCGATCGCAGCCAAAATCGCGAGAATGGTGACCCCCATTGGTCGTGACATCCTCCACCTCCTTCGGACGCCCACACAGCCAACGCTGCGCTAGCGGGCGACGAGTAATGGATAGCCGATCGCGCCGCCGCGGGCAAGCCCGTTTTTCACGCCCCGGAGTCGATGCCGGTGTTCGAGCGCCTGATCGGCAGCTGCCAGGCCACGGGCAAGCCCGTTCCTCACCCTCGACAACCGCCCCCGCCGACGCCATAGCCTCGCAACCGACCCTGTGGCACACCAGCCTCAGCTGCGACCGCCTCCGGGCGCTTCGACGTCGAACGACACGTCGAGGGCGTAACGGTCGGCCGGATAGCGCGACTCCGTCGCCTCGATCCGGCGGCCGTGCGTGTCGACGATGATCCGCCGCTCGACGAGGAGCGGGCTACCGACCCGGATGCCGAGAAGCCGAGCGTCGGTCCGGCTCGCCGCCTCGGCGCCGATCGTCGCCGTGCCCCGCCGGAGGACGATGCCAGCCTGGGCGAGCGCCTCGTGGAGCGAGCCGTGTTCGAGATCAGTCGCCATGACGATCGGGGCGCAGCGACCGTTGAGGAGCGCCGTCTCGATCGCGATCGGCTCGTTGTCGGCGAGGCGAAGGCGCCGAAGGAGGACGATCGGCTCGCCGACGGGGACCGCCAACGCTTCCGCCTCCTTCGGTCGGGCCATCCGCACCTCTCGAGCGAGGAGGCGCGAGCTCGGGATCCGGCCGCGGCGCTCCATCTCGGCGGTGAAGGACATGAGCCGGTGGGCCTGGCGATGGGCGGGCGGCTCGGCGACGTACGTCCCCCGGCCAGGGATCCGGACCGCCAGTCCCTCCTCGACGAGCTGCTGCATGGCGTTCCGGGCCGTCATCCGGCTGACCCCGAACTCGGCGCTCAGCTCGGCGTCGGAGGGCAGCGGATCCCCGGGGCGGAGGGTGGCGATCCTCGTCCGGAGGGCTTGTTCGATCTGCCGGTAGCGGGGGGCGTAGTCGACGAGGCGGGCCACCACTCGCTCCCCGAACCTCAAGCGCCGCCGGCGACTCGGGTTCGCTCGGCCCCGTGGATCGCCGCCCCGATCGCCCCAGCCCAGGTCCCGAGCTCGGCCGTGACGAGCTCGACCTGGCCGAGGTCGGTCGTCGTCACTCGGCGCCGGAGTTCGGCCCTGATCGGCTCGAAGAGGAGGTCGCCGGCCTGGGCGACGCCGCCGCCGAGGACGACCCGGTCGGGGGTGATGAGGGTGACGAGGTTGGCGATCCCGATCCCGAGGTAGCGGCCGATCTGGCGGAGACCATCGAGGGCGCGCTCGTCGCCGGCCCTCGCCGCCCGGACCGCCTCCTCGGCCGTCGCCGTACCGCAGGTTCGCGCGATCTGGTCCGCCCTCGCGTACGCCTCGAGGCAGCCGCGGTTGCCGCAGTTGCACCACGGCCCGTCGGGATCGATCGTCTGGTGGCCGACCTCGCCAGCGGTTCCGTCGTGGCCCTGGTGGACGCGGCCGTCGATGGCGATGACGCCGCCGACGCCGGTGCCGAGGGTCAGCCCGACCATCGACCGCGCCCCTCGACCGGCGCCGAGGCGGAGTTCGGCGAGGCCGAAGGCGCGGGCGTCGTTGACGAGCACGGCGGGCACGCCGAGGGCGGCCGAGACGGGCGCCGCGACGGGGCGGCCAGCCCAGTCGCCGGGGACGTTGACGAGGAAGCGAGTGGCGCCCGTGGCCGGGTCGTAGAGGCCGGGCACGCCGATCCCGACCGAGGCGATGTCGGGCCAGCGGGCGAGAACCTCGTGCCCGATGGCAACGAGCCGGCCGATGACAGCCTCGGGCCCCTCCTCGCCCCGGGTCGCCAGCTGCCCGCGGTCAAGGGTTGCCCAGTGGGCATCCGCTGCTCCCTCGCGGCCGCTCGCACCCGGCTTGTGCTCGACGACAGCCCACTTCAGGTTCGTCGCCCCGAGGTCAATCCCGAGATGGCGGGTCAGCGGCGCCACGGCGACCTCCGAAGGGTCCCGGCCGGGACGCCCTCTCGTTCGTCGCTCCCCCAGCCGAATGTCTCCTTAGCCATTCGTCTCGCCGGAGACCCGGGCGTAGGCCGCCGCCACGGCGAGGATGATGACCCCGTAGAGGATCTGGCGGACGGGCTGGGGCGCCTCGAGGACAGTGAGGAGGGTGACGAGGACGGTCAGAATGAGGGCCCCAACGATGCTACCCCCGTAGCCGCCCCGACCGCCGTAGATGGAGGTCCCGCCGATGACGACGGCGGCCACGGAGGGCAGGAGGTAGACGTCGGCGAGGGCGATCGTCGCCGACTGGGCGACCCCCGAGAGGGCGAGACCGGCCAGGCCAGCCAAGAATCCCGAGATGACGTAGACGACGAGGAGGACCTGCCAGGCCCGAACGCCGCACAGTCGGGCGGCCGTCGGGTTATCGCCGATGGCGTAGAGGAGGCGACCGTAGCCGGT
>JBHORA010000049.1:0-1336 GCA_042408535.1 Chloroflexota bacterium
GTGGATCCGGCCCTCGCCGGCGATGGCGAGGCGCTCGCCCCGGGCGAGGATCGCCTCGGCCCGCCGAAGGGCGGCCAGGGGACGCCCAGGAGGTGCCGGGACGGCGAGCGCCGACAGGGCGATGAGCCGGTTGCGGACCCCCCTCGACATGTCGGCCTCGAGGGGTCCGAAGAAGTACGTCGTCGGTCGGGGCGGCAGAACGGCGAGGAGGACGATCGGGTCGGCCCAGTTGGCGTGACTGAAGCAGAGGACAGCGGCGCCCGGCGGGAGGTGCTCGAGCCCCTCGACCCGGACCCGGAGGTAGGCGCGGGTCAGGAGACGAGCGACGAGGCGGGCGAGGGCTTGGCGGAGGCCCGCCCCAGACACCCTCGGTGGCCGCTTCAGTCGCGCGCGGGCGTCGACCGACCGCGTCGCCCGCCCACGGCCATCGCTGCCGTGCCGGTTTCGGGTTGGCCGCGGCCGTCGACGGCGTCGAGGAGCCGTCGAACGAAGGCGGTGATCCGGTCGGCCTCGGCGTCGACCCCTCGGAGGACGATTCCTTCGACCTGGAGGCTGACGAACCGATGGCCGCCCTGGCTCTCGACGGCGAGGTCGCCGATCTGGACCCGCGACCAGCGAACGAGCTTCGCCGCCACCCGGGGTCCCTCCCCGGGGACGCTCACCCGGACGTTGCACTCGACGAGGCCCGCCGGCGTCGGGGCGAGAAGGGTCCAGCGAACGCCGGGGTCGTCGCCCCAGTGGACCCAGCACTCGGGATCGCGGGCGGTTCCGAGGCTCTCGAGGACGGGTTCGAGGACGGCCAGGACCTTCGTCGAGACTGCGTCCTTGCTCGGGGCTGTCGCTCGCCACTCGCTCAACCGCATCGTCGCGCTGCTCCCTCTGCTCGTCGATCGAGGCTATCACGCTCGACGACGGGCGGGGAGCAGGACGAGCCAGCGACTTCCCCGGGCTCCCGTCGCCTTCGGTCCTCCTGCGAGGGCACGCCAAGCTCGGTGAGCTCTCCGGCTCCCCCGCTCCCCCGGCTGCCCGGCGTCGAATCTGTGACTGGCCTGCACCCTTTCGGCACCGGCGTGCCTGGCGGGTACATCCTGGCCGTGGTGCCCGGCGGCGGGGCGTCGACGGGATCGTCGAGGCCCTCTGGAGGCTCGGCTCCAGGGTCGGACCGGCGTCGGCCGTTCGGAGCTGCCGGATCCGTGGCCCCGACGGCACGGAATCGACAGGGCGGGCCAGCCAGGCGGCGCGGGCGGCGGCCAGAATGTGCACGGGAAGCACGCCCGCCGCCGGGGTGCCGCGCAGTGCGAGCGCCCCGAGAGCGCCCCGAGGGGGACCGGCCGCG
>JBHORA010000050.1:0-1478 GCA_042408535.1 Chloroflexota bacterium
CGCCCTGGCGCTCGAGGACAACCCCAACGGTCCGCAGGTCGAGGCCCGCGACGGGGGTGAGGCGGCCGCCGACGACGACCCGGGCCGAGCTGGCGAGATCGGCGATCGTGTCGGCGAGGCGGATCCGCCAGGCCTCGATCCGGGAATCGATGACCTCGATGGCCGGGGCGACCCCCTCGGTCGCGGCGAGGACGTCGAGGGCGGTCAGCCCCGGGCCCCGGAGCGGCGAGCGGAGGCGGAAGGCGATCTCGGCCTCGACCCGGGGGGCGATGTCCCCGCCGTCTCGACGAGCCCGCCGTCGGGGACGAGGAAACCCGACAGGATCGGGCCGTAGTCGGGCTGATCGACGCCGAGCTGCTCCTGCATCGCCTTGCTCGTCAGGCCGACCTTCCAGCCGACGATCCGCTCGCCGGCGGCGAGGCGCCTGGCGACGACGACCTCCTGGATGGCGTAGGCGTCGGCCGGGCTGAGGTCGGGCTGCTCGGCGGTGAGGGGCGGGATCGGGGTCCGCGTCCGCCAGGCGGCGTAGAGGCGCTCGCCGAGGGCGGTCGCCGTCGCCTCGTCGATGGTGCGGGTCATGTCGCTTCTCCCGGCGTCAGCCTCGGCCTGCCGCTGAGGAGACGGACACAGATGAGGAGGCAGCCCTGAATCCCGATAGCCACGAGGTAGGGAGCCGGATAGCCGAGGTGATCGATGATGACACCCCACAGGGTGGCCCCGGCCCCGATTGCTAGCTGAAAGCCGAGCGTATACGTGGCCATCGCCGCCCCGAACCGGCGAGGATCCGCGCGATCGATGGCAAGCGCCATCGTCGTCGGTGACGTGAAGGCCGCCGCCGCCGCGTAGAGAACCCCGCCGACGGTGAGAAGCAGGATCGAATCGGCTGTTGCGGCGAGCGCAAGCCCGATCGAAGCGAGTGCGCTGCCGGCAGCAATGACGGTCGTCCGCGCTACCCGGTCGAGGAACCGCCCCGCCAGCGCCCGAACGACGACGAGGGTGCCGCCATAGAGCGGGTAGTAGACGGCGAGCGTGTCGACTGGAATCCCTCGCAGGGTCGCGAAGACCGGTGGGTACACGAGGAAGAGCGTGAACGGCAACGAAAAGAGGAGCTCGATGAGCATCGGCCCGACGGCACCACGGTCGAGAAGTCCCACCTGCTCGTGCTGCGACCGCGAGCGGCCATTCGCCCAGCGGCGAACGACTTCACCGACGGATAGCCGCCGACTCGAAGGGGTCGCCGGCGACTCCGAGCGCTCCATCGATTCGCCGGATCCTCGATTCGCCGACGACTCCCCGTCGCGCGGAACCGAGATGGCTGCGCCACGGAGTGGTCCGAGAACGACGACCGACGCCCCGGCCAACGCCAGCACCGAGCAGGCGATGAACGGTCCCGGACCCCCAAAGCTGCTCAAGAGGAGCAGCCCGATGCCCGGCATCGCCATCTGGGCGATCCCCGGCATCAGGTTGTAGATCCCCGA
>JBHORA010000052.1:0-1940 GCA_042408535.1 Chloroflexota bacterium
ACGGGCTGACGCCCGAGGCTGCGCTCGACGCTGGGGGCGGCAGCTTCGAGGCCGACCTCCTCGACCTCCAGACGGGCACCCTCGCCCCGGGAGCTCTCGTCGTGAGTGCCCGCTAGGGCTGGCAGCAGCTCCCATGCGCGCGCTCGGAGCTCCCGTTCATCGCCGAATCCTGCTCGCCCTCGCCAGCGGGCGCCTGGCCACTTCCCCGGCCACCGTGGCGCTTGGTCACACGCCCGTCGCTGGTGCCGTCAAAGAGTACCCGAGCTCGGTCAACCTCTCCTACAGGTGGGGAGCATCAACATACCCGAACTGGTTCCGAAGCTCGATGGCGACCGCCCTCGAGTCGGATTGGCCGGCACGTGCCTTCAACAACACCCGGATGCCGACGTTCACCTACAACAGTTCCGGAGCGGGTGTGCGCTGAGGGCCGCGGCGGCACCGTCTGGGCACCTCCCATGTCGGTGCTCAGTGACAAGGGCGAGCATCAATCGCGGATGGCGCGGATCACGCTTCCCGATGTCGCCCGCTGAGCCGGCAGGAACCCGACGAGGAACCCGACGAGAAGGGTGATGACGAGGCCGAGGCCTGCGGCCCTGAGCGGCGGTCCGGGGGCTGCCTCGAGACCAAGGATGGGTCCGACGATGCGACCGACGGCGGTCGCACCGCCGAGGGCGATGAGGACGCCCAGGAGGCCCCCGAGCCCGACCGTGATGACGGACTCCAGCAAGACGATGACGAAGATATCCCTTCGACTGGCACCGAAGGCACGTCGAATGGCGAACTCCTTTGCGCGCTGATCGACGAGGGCCAAGGCCAGGTTCGTGATCCCGATCCCGCCCGTGAGCAGACTCAGGGCAGCGACGCCCCCGAGCACGAGCTGGATGGCCCCGATAAAGCGATCAGCCGCTCGCGGATCGTCAATTCGCTGCACGTCGAGTTGCACCTCCAGACGGGAGGCCACACCGGAGAGCGCCTCGAGCGTCCGCCCCGAGCGCTCAGACGAAACCCAGAAGAAGAGGGCCGGCTGGACGGCCGTGCTCGACCAGCGCTCCATGGCGGCTACCGGCAAGTAGGCGGTTGAACGGGGAATGCCATCGTCCACGATCCCGACCACGACGCCGGCGACGCGTTCGCCAAGCACGAGAACGGTGGGCACCGGGAAGCTCGCGTCTTCGTTCAGACCGACGTCGGCGGCGGCGGCCAGGTTCAGCGTAACGACCGGCCCGAGGACGAACCGATCCTCTGGCCGAAGCCAACGCCCGGCAACGACCCGAAACCGAAAGACGTCGGCGAGGCCCGGATCGGTGGCCACGAGGTCCACCGGCATCCGGTTCGTCCCCTGTTCAACGAACCCGCTCGAGCGCAAGACCCGCGCCGCCTCGCCCCCGCGCAGTGCAACCGTGTCGACGAGATGATCGGCCATCGCGGAGGCGTCGAGGGGAGCCCAGCTCGGGACTGTCAGACTGACGGCGAAGGTGGCTGGACGACCCGATTGACGCTCGAGGATCTCTTCGGCCGCCGCCCGGCCGACGTCACCAAGGGCACCGACGAGGGTGACCGAGGCGATGCCGACGACGATGCTGACCACCCCCAGAAGGGTCCGCAAGCGGTGGGCGGAAACGGCATCGACCGCCGCCACGAGAAGGCCGAGGATGTTCATCGCCGCTTCAGGCGTCCGAGAGCGAGCCGTGCGCCAACCGCCACCGGCGATCGGCGAGGCGAGCGACGGCCTCGTCGTGGGTGACCAAGACGAGGGCGCGTCTCCCCTGGCGGCACGCGTCGACGAGGGCTCTGAGCACAGCGGCACCGGTCTCCACGTCCAGCGACCCCGTCGGTTCGTCGGCGAGGATGTACCGCGGCTCGCGGATGAGCGCCCGGGCGATGGCGACCCGCTGCTGTTCGCCAGCCGACAGAAGCGCTGGTGGCGAGTCGAGTCGATC
>JBHORA010000067.1:0-6134 GCA_042408535.1 Chloroflexota bacterium
GGGCCGCGGCGGAACAGGTTTCAGACGCTCGGCCACAGACCTCGGACTCCTCTCACGGTTGCCGCGAGAACGGTCGGGATCGCGGCGAGCTGAGAGGAGTTTTGGTTTCGTGTACGCCGACAAGATGCTGACCTGCGCCGATTGCGGCCAGGCCTTCGCCTTCACCTCGAGCGAGCAGGATTTCTACGGTCAGCGCGGGTTCTCCGAGCCGCGCCGCTGTCCGAGCTGCCGGGCCAGCCGCAAGGCCGCCCGCCAGTCGGCCGGCGGTGGATACGGCGGCTCGAGCTACGGCGGCGGGTACGGTTCCCGCGATCGCGCCCCGCGCCAGATGTTCGACGCCACCTGCTCGAACTGCGGCCAACCGGCCCAGGTTCCCTTCCGCCCGACGAACGGCAAGCCCGTCTACTGCAGCGACTGCTACCGCTCGATGCGCGGCTGACGCCCCCCGCGTCGCCGCCGCGCCTTCGGGCGCGTCGGCCAGGGACCCATCCGACAGCCCGCCCGACCCGTCGGGCGGGCTGTTCGCTCTCTGCCGCTCGGGCCGTCGCCTCGCCCGGTTGCGACGCCACGCCGTCCGTCCTACCATCGCCGCTGCAGTACCGGCGATGGCCGGCCCCGCCCGACCGGCGGCCGGTGCCCGGAGCAGCCGGCAAAGGTCCCATCGGTCGTCGCGGGCACTTCGATCGCCGATCGATCCGTCCACCCGATCTCCCGATCCCCAGGCTGACGCAGCGGAAGGAAGGCCCTGACCATGGCTGTCGGCTCCTCGAACACCTTCGACCTCGTTGTCCTCGGCGCCGGAACCGGCGGCTACGCGGCCGCCTTCCGGGCGAGCCAGCTCGGGCTCAAGGTCGCCCTCGTCGATGAGGACAAGATCGGCGGGACCTGCCTCCACCGCGGCTGCATCCCGACGAAGGCGCTCCTCGAATCGGCGACCTACGTCGAACGCCTCCGCCACGCCGCCGAGTTCGGGGTCAAGCTCGGCGGCGAGTTCGAGATCGACTACCCGAAGATCGCCGCCCGCCGCGACGCTGTCGTGAAGCGGATGTGGACGGGCCTCAAGTCGCTCGTCGGCAAGTACCAGGTCACCTGGGTCGCCGGCCGCGGCCGCCTCGAGGGGCCGAACCGGGTCCGGGTCGTCCTCAACGGCGAGGACGGGACGCCCGGGGCCGGCGGTCAGCGGGTCCTCGAGGCGACCGATGTCATCATCGCCACCGGGAGTCGGCCGAAGAGCTTGCCCGGACTCGAACCGGACGGTGAGCGGATCCTGACCTCGGACCACTGCCTTCAGCTCACGAGCCTCCCGAACTCGATCGTTATCGTGGGGGCCGGTGCCGTCGGGGTCGAGTTCGCCTCCCTCTTCCACGACTTCGGTGTCTCGGTCACCCTCCTCGAGTACCTGCCTCGGATCGTGCCCCAGGAGGACGCCGAGGTCTCGGCCCTCCTCCAGCGGAGCTTCGAGAAGCGCGGCATCCGGGTCATGACGAACGCCCGCTTCGACCCGGCAGCCGTCGAACGGACGAAGGACGGCATCTGCCTCTCCGTCGGACCCGAGGGTGGAACGGCCGAGGAGATCCGGGCCGAGGCCTTGCTCGTCGCCACCGGCCGTCAGGCGAACCTGGAAGACATCGGTCTCGAGACGACCCGAGTCGAGGTCGAGCGCGGCTTCATCAAGGTCGACGGTCGAATGCGGACCCGAGAGCCCCACGTCTACGCCATCGGCGACGCCGTTGGGGGCCTTCTCCTCGCCCACACCGCCGCCCACGAGGGGATCGTGGCCGCCCACACGATCGCTGGCGACCCGAACGTGCCCGAGATCGACTATGTCCGCCAGCCTCGAGCGACGTACTGCCGACCGGAGATCGCCTCCGTCGGCCTGACCCAGCAAGAGTGCGAGGCGCGGGGGCTGCCGATCAAGGTCGGCAAGGTCCCGTTCCAGGCCGTCGCCAAGGCGGTCATCTACGGGGAGTATGAGGGTTTCGCCAAGGTCATCAGTCACGCCGAGACTGGCGACACCCTCGGGGTCCACGTCGTCGGGCCCCACGCCACCGACCTCATCGCCGAGGCCTCCCTCGCCCTCGAGCTCGAGGCGACGCCCTGGGAGATCGGCGGGGCGACCCACCCTCACCCGACCCTCTCCGAAGTCGTCGCCGAGGCGGCCCTGGCGCTGGACGGACGGTCGATCAACTTCTAGGATCAAGGGTACGCACCGGGTCGAGGCGGGGAGCGAGCGCCCCGCCGCCGGCGCCGTCGGGTACGGGAGGCATCCTATGGCCGTGACGGAACGGGCGAGCAGGATCGGTCATCCCGGCGAGACGGCCGGGCTCACCGAGGCGGACCTCCTCGCCATGTATCGAATCGCCGCCCTCGCCCGGGCCCTCGACGAGCGGATGTGGATCCTGAACCGGGCGGGGCGGATTCCCTTCGTCATCAGCGGTCAGGGCCACGAGGGTGCCCAGGTCGGGATCACCTGGGCCCTCCAGCGGGGGCACGACTGGATCGCCCCCTTCTACCGATCGATCGCCACCTGCCTCACCTTCGGCATGACCGCCCGTGACATCATGACCGCCCAGTTCGCGACGGCGAACGATCCCTCGTCGGGTGGGCGCCAGATGCCGGGTCACTACGGGCACCCGGCCCACAACATCCTCTCCGTCAGCTCGCCCGTTGGGACGCAGATCCTTCACGCCGCCGGGATCGCTCTGGCGGCGAAGCTCCGCCGCACCGGGCAGGTGGCGATGACCTTCATGGGCGAGGGGGCGAGCAACCAGGGCGACGTCCACGAGGCCCTCAACTTCGTCGGCATCCACAAGCTGCCGATGATCCTCGTCGTCGAGAACAACGGCTATGCCATCAGCGTCCCGGCCTCGAAGGAGTGTGCCGTCCCGGATGTCGCCGTTCGAGCTGCTGGCTACAACATGCCGGGGGTCGTCGTCGATGGGACCGACGTCGTCGCCTGCTACCGGGCGGCGAAAGAAGCCGTCGACCGGGCGCGGCGTGGTGAGGGCGGGACCTTCATCGAGGCGAAGGTGACCCGTCTGACCGCCCATTCGTCGGACGACCAGCAGACGAAGTACCGCTCGCCCGAGGAACTCGAAGCCGAACGCGCCCGCGATCCGCTCCCGATCTTTCGGCGCCAGCTCGTCGAGGCCGGCATCCTCACCCCTGAGCTCGAGGAGCGCCTGGCGGCCGAGATCCGGGCCGAGGTCGAGGACGCGACGGCCTACGCCGAGGCCCAACCGGACCCGACCCCCGAGAGCGGCGCCTGGTGGGTGACCGCCGAGGACACACCGCCCGGCTGGGGGGCGTCGAGCGGCCCGGAGCGACCGTGAGGTGGGCGCCATGGCCGTGAAGACCTTCATCGAAGCCATTCGCGAGGCCCTCGCCGAAGAGATGCGGCGCGACGAGGCGGTCATCGTCCTCGGCGAGGATGTCGGCCGCAAGGGCGGTGTTTTTCTCGCCACCGATGGGCTCTGGGCCGAGTTCGGGGACGACCGGGTCATCGACACCCCGCTCACCGAATCGATGATCGTCGGGGCCTCCATCGGGGCCTCGGTGAACGGACTCCGCCCGGTCGCCGAGATCCAGTTCGCGGACTTCATCCACCCGGCCTTCAACCAGATCGTGTCGGAAGCTGCGCGGATGCGCTATCGGTCGAACAACGCCTTCCACGTCCCGATCGTCATCCGGGCCCCCTACGGCGGCGGCGTCCACGGCGCCCTCTACCACAGCCAATCCGTCGAAGCGTTCTTCTGCCACGTTCCGGGCCTCAAGGTCGTCGTCCCCTCGACGCCGTACGACGCCAAGGGCCTCCTCAAGACGGCGATCCGGGACGAGGATCCGGTCCTCTTCTTCGAGCACAAGAAGATGTACCGAAGCGTCCGGGGGGAAGTCCCCGACGAGGAGTACACGATCCCTCTCGGTCGGGCGACGGTCGTTCACCCGGGGAGCCAGATCACCGTCGTCGCCTACGGGCTCATGGTCCACTACGCCCTCGAAGCCGCCGACCGGGTCGCCGAGGAGGGGATCAGCGTCGAAGTCGTCGATCTTCGGACCCTTCGGCCCCTCGATCGGGAGACCCTCCTTGCCTCGGTTCGGAAGACCGGCAAGTGCCTCGTCGTTTACGAGGACAACCGGTTCGGCGGCTACGGGGCGGAGGTGGCGGCGATCGTCGCCGATGAGGCCTTCGACTATCTCGACGGCCCCGTCATGCGGGTCGCGGGTCCGGACGTCCCGGCGGTCCCGTACAACCACGTCCTGGAAGATTGGTTCATGCCGAACCCCGAGAAGATCGCGGCCGCCCTCCGGCGTCTGGCCGCATATTGAGTGGGGGCTGGCCCGAGCCTGGGCTGCGCCTGGTCGGCGGCCGGGTGGGTGGTGCGCGGCCCTCGGCGCGCGTCCGCCTCGTCGGCGACGTCGCTCGCGCATCGTCGGTGGCCTCGCCCGTGCCCGTTGATGGCCTCCTCTTGCATCGCCGGCGACCCGAGGCTCCGTCGGGCTCTCCGCCCTCCCCACGCCTCGCGAACCCGAGGCTCCGTCGACCCTCTCGACCCTTCGCCGGCGACCCGCGCTCGCCGATTACGTGACCGCTAAGCGGCCTGGCCGACCATCCCCGAGGTGGACGACGTGCGCCTTGGGCGCCTGCTCCGGCTCCTGCGCCATCACCAGGCGCGACGACAGACCGACGTGGCCCTAGCGGCGGGCCTGAGTCAGCCGCAGGTTTCGCGCCTCGAGGCAGGCCGACTCGAGGGCGTCCCCCTCCGCAGCCTTCGGGCAGTGGCTCGGGCGCTCGGCGCCGAGATCGTGATCACGCTCCGATGGCGCGGCGGGGATCTCGACCGGCTGGCGGACGAGGGCCATGCTTCGCTCGTGGGCGCGGCGATTCGCGTCCTCGAGGCCGCCGGCTGGATCGTCCAGCCCGAGGTTTCCTACTCGGTCTTCGGTGAGCGTGGCTCCATCGACATCGTGGCCTGGCATCCCGAGGCGAGGGTTCTGCTCATCATCGAGGTGAAGACGGAGCTGACTTCGATCGAGGAGACGCTCCGTCGCCACGACGCGAAGGTGCGTCTCGCCCCCGGCATCGCCCAGGAGCGCTTCGGCTGGGATGCTCGGCTCGTCGCGCGTCTGCTCATCCTCCCCGACACGACCACCGCCCGGCGCCGGGTGCGGCGGCACGAGGTGGTCCTCGGCCGAGCGTATCCCGATCGTGGTCCGCTCGTTCGTCGCTGGCTCCGCGACCCGCGGGGCCCCTTCAGTGGGCTGCTCTTTGTTGCAGGTATGCGCCGGACGAATGGTTCGGCATGGCCTGTCAGGCGAGTGCGGGCCCGGAATCCTGAGCCACGCACGGGAGGAGGGGGAGGGCTCTCGATCGGTCGATCCGGAGGGCTCAGAGGCGGCCAATGATGCCCCTGATGCATAGTAGGTCGGCGTTCCGGCTCCAACCGCTGTCTTGCATTCGTCACCTGCATTGGTGGGCCCACACCCCGCCCCTGACCGAGCGCAAGATCCACCCCATGAATGTCCGGCGGGGCGGCGCCAACCGGCGCCCCGGCAACATTCCGACGATGAATGGATGCACCTCTGACCGATGAATGCCTTCACGAGCGGCCGAGCGCCGGATCGGATCGCCACGTCGGCCCGCCCCCAACATTCCACGGGGGAGTGGGTGCGCGGACTCAGGGGTCGAGGACACGCTCCTCGGCCCCCAACATTCCACGGGTGAGTGGGTGCGCGGGTGAGTGGGTGCGCGGGTGAACGACTGCGCTCGCGATCGGCCTCGGGAAGCCGACGCTCCTCGGAGGCGGGTGCGGCGGGGCGGCATGGTCGGAGCAGCCCGCGACACGTCGGTGTCGCTGCTCGGTGATTCTGTCAGTTCAACTGCTCGGTGATTCTGTCAGTCGTCGACTCGGGGCGCTCTTGAGGAGGCCGCGCCGCCAGGGATGATCGGCCGGGGGCGGATAGCCGGGTCGGGTCGCTCCTCCCGCTGCCGCCGGCGGACCGTCGGGGCTGAGGACCTGGACCTCCCGGAGCCGGGCTGGTTCGGGTGGGGCGGGGATGGCAAGGAGGGGCCGGCCCTCGAACCGGACGACGAGCTGGCCCTCAAGATGGAGCTCGACCTCGACCCTTCGCCCAGC
>JBHORA010000072.1:0-19210 GCA_042408535.1 Chloroflexota bacterium
GCGGGCAGCCGCACGCCGGGCAGCCGCACGACGGGCAGCCGCCGACCCCCAGGGCGCCGGCCGGGGCCGCGCTGGACGGATCTCGCCCGGACCCTGGGCGGGTCGCCGGCCCTCGGCCCGCGGCGCTGAGGCGGCGCTCGATGTCGCTCCTCCGCCTCCGGGGTGTCCGGCGCGAGCTCGGTTCCGTGGCGATCCTCGATACCGTCGACGTCGCCCTCGCTGCCGGTGAGCGGGTCGGTCTCGTCGGGCCGAACGGAGCCGGCAAGACGACCCTCCTCCGCCTCTGCGCCGGCCTCGACGAGCCGGACGGGGGGAGCGTCGAGCGGCGGCGCGACCTCCGGATCGGCTTCCTCCCCCAGGAGGCGCACCTCGATCCGAGCTTCCTCGCCGCCCCTGACCTCCGGACGGCCGTCCGCCGGGGCGCCGTTCGCCTCGAGGCCCTCGAAGCGAGGCTCGCCGACCTCGAGGCGACGGGTCGGACGATGGAGCCCGAGTACGCCGAGCTCCGCCACGAGTTCGAGGCCCTCGGCGGCTACGAGCTCGACGTCCGGGTCGAGGCAACCCTCTCGGGTCTCGGCTTCGGCCGCCCCGACTGGGTCCGTCCGCCGACGAGCCTGTCGGGCGGCGAGCAGACCAGGGCCATGCTCGCCCGCCTCGTCGTCGCCGACCCCGATCTCCTCCTCCTCGACGAGCCGACGAACCACCTCGACGTCGACGCCCTGGAATGGCTCGAGGAGCACCTCCGACGCCGGACCGGGGCGACGATCGTCGCCTCCCACGACCGGGCCTTCCTCGATGCCGTGGCCATCCGGATCTGGGAGCTTCGGGATCGGCGGCTCTCGACCTTCCGGGGCAACTACTCTGCCTACGCCCGCCAGCGGGCCGAGCGCGACGAACGGGCCCGGCGAGAGGCCGAGGCCGTCGAGGCCCGGATCGCCCGGGAGACGGAGCTCGTCGCCCGCTTCCGGAGCCAGCGGAAGCACACGCAAATGCACGAGCATGAAGCCCGCCTCGAGGCGCTCCTCGCCGCCCGTCCGCGGCGGCCGGCAGGGGGCCGGCGTCTCCGGCTCGACGGCCTCGCCGCCGAGGACTCGGGCGATCGGGCGCGCCGGCGATCGGCCCGGCGGGCCGTCGAGGGCGGGGGCGGGCCTCCGGACCTCCCCTCGGGCGGCGTCGTCCTCCGAGCCGAGGGCCTCGTCGTCGGCTACCTCCGCCGGGGAGACCTGGCGACGGGCGACCCGAGGGACGCTCTGACGGGCCTGGGCCCGGTGTCGGCGGAGGGGAAGGACGACGCCGACGGGGTGGCCTTCGCTCCCCGGGCGGCCGTCGTCGCCCGGGCTCGACGGACCCTCGTCGTCCGAGCCGGAGAGCGGATCGGCATCGTCGGGCCGAACGGGGCCGGCAAGACGACCCTCCTGCGGACGATCGCCGGCGAGCTCCCGCCCCTCGGCGGGGACCTCGCCCTCTGGGGAGCCGTCGCCATCGGCTATCTCGCCCAGGTCCGGGCGCCGGTCGTCCCCGGAGCGACGGTCCTCGACACGCTCCTCGCCGCGTACCCCGTCGGCCCGACCGAGGCGCGGAGCTATCTGGCTCGCTTCCTGTTCCGGGGCGACGAGGTCTTCAAGCTGGTTGCCGATCTCTCGGGCGGGGAGCGCTCCCGACTCGAGCTCGCCCTCCTCGGCGTCCGGCCGGCGAATCTCCTCCTCCTCGACGAGCCGACGAACCACCTCGACCTCGGGGCGCGGGAGGCGATCGAGGCCTTCCTCCGCGAGTCGTCGGCGACAATCCTCGTCGTCAGCCACGACCGCCGTCTCCTGGAGGCGGTGTGCGACCGGCTGTGGGTCGTCGCCGCCGGGGCCATCGTGCCATTCGACGGCGACTACCGGGCCTGGCGGGCGGCGGTGGCGGCTGGCTGGACGGTCGAGACAGCGGAGCCCGCAGCCTGGTCGGCGGGGGCGAGGCAGCTCGGCGCGGCGGGCGGCCGTCGGCCCGGCAGCGCTTCGCCCCGGGGCCGAGCCCCGGCGGCACCGATCGGGGTCCGGCCCGGCGACGGGCGATGGAAGCGGCTCCGGTCCCGGCCGGCGATCGGGACGACAGCCCCGGCGAGGGAGCCTCGCCGGGGGGAAGGCGACGGCGGCGCGACCGTCCTCGCCGAACCGCGGCCCCGCCTCTCGAAGGACGTCTACCGTCGCCGACGAGCGGAGCTCGATGCCGCCCTCACCCGGCTCGGTGAGCGGCGAACGGACCTCCTCGCCGCCCTCGACGAGCCGACCGTCCGGGCGAACTTCGTCGAGCTGGCTCGGCTGACACGGGAGCTGGCGGCCGTCGAGGCGGAGCTGGCAGCGACCGAAGACGCCTGGCTCGAGCTCGAGGAGGAGGCGCCGTGAGCGGCGATCGAGGCGGTCCGCGGCGGCCCCTTGTCATCGGCCTGACGGGGCCCATCGGCTGCGGCAAGTCGACGATCGCTCGCTGGCTCGGCGAGTTCGGCGCTGTCGTCGTCGACGCCGACGCCGTCGCTCGGGAGGTGATGGGACCTGGGGGCCCGGCCCTGCCGGCGATTCGAGAGCGGTTCGGACCGGGCGTCTTCGGGCCCGACGGAACGCTCGATCGGGCGGCCCTCGGCCGGATCGTCTTCGCCGATCCGGGCGCCCTCCGTGACCTGGAAGCCATCGTCCACCCGGCCGTCCGACCGCGGATCCTGGCAGCCCTGGCCCAGGCCGCGGCGGACGGGGCACCGGCCGTCGTCGTCGAGGCGATCAAGCTCGTCGAGGGCGGTCTCGCCGGGCTCTGCGACGAGGTCTGGCTCGTCACCTGTTCGAGGGCGGCGCAGCGGGAGCGGCTCGCCGCCCGAGGCCTTCCGGCCGGCGACGCCGAGCAGCGGCGACGGGCCCAGCGGGGCCTCGTCCGACGGCTCCGGAGCCGCGCCACCCGGATCCTCGACACGAGTGGACCGGCCGACGCCACGCGGCGTCTCGTCGAGGACCTCTACCGTTCCGCTCTCGCCGCGGCGGTGGGTCGGAGGCGGCCGGTCGGGGCCGTCGAGGACCCTTCGCTCGCCTGATCGGCTTGGGAGGGCGCCCGCTCGCGCTGGTGTCCGGCCGGTGGTCGGGCCGCCTGCCGGGCCGGTGGTTGGGCCCGGCGGCCTGGTGCCGATTCGGTCGCCCGGGCTCTGCCGACCCGGTCGCTCTGCCCCCGGCCCGGGGGCTCGCGCCGGCTACGGAGCGGCCGACGGCGACGGGGCGGGTCCAGTCGGGCTCGGTGCCGGGACGGTCGGGGAGGGGAGGGGCGGTGGCGTCGCCAGGCCGCCGCGGCCCGACGGATACGTCTCTGGGAGCGGCAGCCCGTACTTGGCGATGATCCGGTTCGTCGTCGTCCCGAGGCTGCTCACGTCGATGACCCGGGTGTCGATCTCTGGCCGGAGGGCGAGGCTGAAGGAGGCCGTGCCGCTGGCGAGGAGATGGCTGATCTCCTCGGCCACGGGCAGCGTCGCCCGGAGGACGTAGTAGGTCCCCGAACGGGCGAGGATGACCATGTCCTGGTAGGTGACCTTCGTCGAGCGGTCAGGGTAGTAGCGCCCCTCCTCGACGACGTCCTGGGGCACGTTCACCGTCGCCGTGACGAAGACGTCGACGGTCTGGCCAGGCTGGAGGAGCCCGCCGACGGCCCGCTCGTCGGGAACCGTGAGCGAGACCGCCCGCCAGGCCTCCGAGTCCGGTCCGACCGTCTCCTCCGGCCCGAGGATCGAAAAGCCGCTCGTCGTTTGGGTGGAGGCGAGGAGGTTCGTCGTCACGAGCTGGCCCTCGAGGATCGTCACCGCCGGCGTCTTGCCGACGACGGCGGCCGGGTCGGCGACGACCCCGTTCGCGTTCGTCGGGTCGACCGGCACCTCGCGAAGCGCCACGTCCGACGGCTCGATCGGCTTCCGGGCCGGGATCGTGCGAGCGGCGACGACGACTGCGACCCGAGCGAGCTCCCCCCGCCCGGCGGTCTCCTGCGCCCGGCTGACGAGGTAGAAGGCGGCCCCGCCGGCGACGAGGGCGAGGACGACACCGAAGACGATGATGAGCTTGGCCCGCCGGGAGTGATCGGGAAATTCGGCTTCCATGACTCGGAGGTTCCTTTCAGGTGGGCGTGCGCCTCAGGTGAGCTCCCGGCCGGTGCATCAGTTCCAGGGGACGAGGCGAGCGGTGCCGCCGCGGGCGAGGGCCGGATCGTTCATGTCGGCGTAGAGACCGCTGATGGCGTAGCCGAGGACGGCGTTCGAGGTGATCTGGGTGATCCGGAAGACGGCGAAGCCTTCGATGTCGACGTACTGATTCGAGGTCCCCGCCGTCGCCACGTCGAGGAGGATCGGGAAGAGGCGGGTCACGGGCTGGCCGTCGGCGTTCGTCCCCGTCGCCCGGATGGTGAGCGGGTACTCGCCGGGACCGAGGGTGCCGCTGCCGATGCTGATCGTCACGTCCTGGCGGGCTCCGCGCGGCAGGCTGAAGGTCGAGGGGCTAACGCTGATCGGGCCGATCCCCGACGGGAGGGCGCCGCTCGCCGCGGGCCCCCCTTCGACGCTGACGGTGACGGAGCCCCCGAAGGCCGTGTCGGCGCGGTTCGGGGTCGAGAAGGTGACCGTGCCCGTCGCCGTCTGGCCCGTCGTGGCGACGCCGAAGACCTGACCTGAGGCCGTGCTCGTGAGGTCGCGGGCGACCCCGCCGACGTTGACCGCGACCGGGTAGTAGTGGTCGGTCAGATACGGCGAGGGCGAGTGGCCGAGGATCCAGATGGTCGAGATGCCGACACTCGCCCCGCTCGTCCGGAAGGTCGTCCAGAGGACCGTCGCCGGTGGCGTCACCCCGTCGGGGGCGAAGGTGAGCGGGGCGAGGGTGCCGAGGGTGAGGGGGTTCGTCGGGTCGCCCCAATCGGCGGAGGCCGAGGTGTAGACCTGGCCGACGAAGTCGGTGTTCTTCGTCACCGACATCGAGATCTGGTTCGAGCGGTCCTGGCTCGTCCCGATCTGGACCGTCCCCGGGAGGCTGTACTGGAAGTCGGGGATCCCCATGACCGTGCCCGAGTAGACGGCGGCGAGCACCTCGTCGCCCGGCCGGTACCGGTCGCCGATGGCGGCGACGACGATGCCGGCCGAGTTGCCGTTCATGATCCCGACCTGGTCGTTCGGATCGGGGGGCGTCGTCGCCGGCGGGAAGGCCGGGCCCGGGTAGCCGGTGGCGACCCAACCGGCCTCGATGTCCTTCAGGGTGTTCGGGTTCGTCCCGGCCGTGACGCCGTTGTAGAAGACGTTCGAGGTGAGGGAAGCGAAGTTCCGGATGTCGAGGGCGACGAAGCCGCGGAAGTCGGCACCGTTTCCGGGCTGAGCCCCCTGGCCGACGAGGGCGACGATTGGGCCGTGGTGGGCCGGGTCGTTGTTCGGGTTGGCCGGGTCGAAGGCGAGCCCCGGTGAGGGCGCCTGGCGGAGGGAGCGGTCGGTGACACTCCCGAGGCAGGCCGTGTCGGCGGTGGCGAGGAAGTCCATGAAGTAGCGGTCGTCGCCGTCGCAAGGGGTCGGCGGGTTCGCCCGGGGCCCCGGGGCGTTCACGTAGTGTCGAACGGCGATCGGGAGGAGGTCGCCGACCGTCCTCGCCCTCGCCCGTGCGCCGATCCCCGCCCGGTCGAGACCGACGATCCGGCCGAGCGTGTAGCCGACCTCGCTCTGGAGCGCCACCCGGACCTCGCCGCCGCTGACGAGGATGCCGTTCACGAGGTACCGCGGGTCGCCGGCGTGGCCCGCCTCGTAAACCGGCGTCGTCGGCGGCGGAGCCGGGGCGGTGCCGTTCGGACTTGCGGCGAGGTTCCGGGCCAGGGTCGCCCGAGCGTCAGCCTCGGCCTCGCTCGGCGTCGCGCCCCGGACGAGGGCGTTCGCGGCGGCGAGGGCGGCGGCGTCGGCCGCGTTCTGGAGGAAGCGGCGTTCGGCGTAGAAGCGGGCGACGTCGAAGGCGAGGCCCGCGGCGGCGAAGAGGGCGACGAGGGCGAGGGCGAAGACGACGAGGACCTGGCCGCGGGACGAGGTTCGGTCGGGGGCGGGCGGTCGGACCATCGGTTCAGTTGATGACCATCGTCACTTCGGCCGGCAGGGCGAGCCGGCCCCCCGCGTCCCGAGGCAGGAGGTTGGCGATGAGGGGGATGACGAGGTCCTGGTGGTAGACGGCCCGGACGGTGAGCTGTTGGCCCACTCTGGGGTCGCTGTCGCTGATCCCGGGCGGGATCGTGTACGTGATCGTCAGATCGCCGTTCGTGAAGGTCAGGCCGCTCTGGGTCCAGGTCGACCCGGTCGAGAACTGGGGCGCGGACCGGGAGAGCAAGTTCAGGGAGTCGAGGATCGTCGTCCGGACCTGCTCGTTCCGGGCCAGGTCGTTCTGGCTCTTCGACTTCGCCCGGTCGTAGACGTAGATCGTGCCGGCCCGGGCGCCCTCGCGAACGGCGTTCGTCAGGGTGACGTAGGCGTTGAAGATGAAGCCGAACTGGACGATGGCGAGGAGGAGGAGAAGGAGGGGTCCGAGGACGAGGGCGAACTCGACGAGACTCTGCCCGGCTCGCCGGGCCCTCGGGGGCTGGAGGAGGTCAAGTCGTGTCGGGGGGCCGACCGGCGGGCGGACGGACCCGCCCGCCTTCGATTGGCGGCGCACGATCGCGCACATGGTCAGGCCTCATCTCCGTTGCCCCCGGCGACTTCCGAGTCTCCGTTGTTCGGGGCAGCCCCGACAATCGGCCCTTCGTCCTGCTCTTTGATGACCCGGCCGTCCCGTCGGGAGTCGAGCATTCGACGCACGTCGCCGCGCCCTCCGGCGTGAGCGTTCGAACGGCCGTTCGAAAGACTCTCGCGTGGCGGTGCTATCCTCGGGGCTGCGATGCCCGAGTTCCGTCTCGTCGCTCCCTTCGAACCGACCGGTGACCAGCCCCAGGCCATCGAGCGCCTGGCCGATGGCCTCGCCCGCGGATTGCGGTTCCAGACCCTTCTCGGGGCGACGGGGACCGGCAAGACGTACACGATCGCCCAGGTCATCGCCCGTCACCGGCGCCCGACCCTCGTCCTCGCCCACAACAAGACCCTCGCTGCCCAGCTCTACGCCGAGTTCCGGGAGTTCTTCCCTGACAACGCCGTCGAGTACTTCGTCAGCTACTTCGACTACTACCAACCCGAGGCGTACCTCCCTCGGACGGACACGTACATCGAGAAGGACAGCTCCCGGAACGACGAGATCGACCGTCTCCGCCACGCCGCGACCCACGCCCTTTTCGAGCGGCGGGACGTCATCATCGTCGCCTCGGTGTCGTGCATCTACGGCCTCGGCGCCCCGGTCGATTACGGGGCGACGGTCCTCCGGCTCCGGACGGGGGCTCGCTACCGGCGCGACGCCGTCCTCCGCCACCTCGTCGATCTCCAGTACCAGCGGAACGACGCCGTTCTCGGTCGCTCGCGCTTCCGAGTCCGCGGCGACACCCTCGAGGTGCAGCCGGCCTCGGAGGAGCGGCTCGTCCGGGTCGAGTTCTTCGGCGACGAGGTCGAGCGGATCACGGAGCTCGACCCGTTAACCGGTGAGCTCCTCGCCGAGCGGACGGAGGTGAACATCTATCCGGCGACCCACTACGTCACCCCCCGCGAGAAGCTCGAGGCCGCCCTCGTTGACATCGAAGCCGAGATGGAGGAGCGCTGCGCGGAGCTCGAGGCTGCTGGTCGGGCCCTCGAAGCCGCCCGGCTCCGACAGCGGACGACCTTCGATCTGGAGATGATGCGGGAGCTCGGCTACTGCTCCGGGATCGAGAACTACAGCCGCCACCTCGCCCGCCGCGAGCCGGGCAGCCGGCCCTGGACGCTCCTCGACTACTTCCCGACGGACTGGCTCCTCGTCGTCTACGAGTCCCACATGACGATCCCCCAGGTCGTCGGGATGTACAAGAACGACCGGACCCGCAAGGAGATCCTCGTCGACTTCGGCTTCCGGTTGCCGTCGGCCCTCGACAACCGGCCCCTCAACTTCGAGGAGTTCGAGGCCCACCTCAACCAGGTCATCTTCATGAGCGCAACGCCCGGGCCGTACGAGCTCGAGCGGAGCGAGCAGGTCGTCGAGCAGCTCATCCGGCCGACGGGGATCGTCGACCCGATCGTCCACGTCCGACCGACGGCGGGCCAGATCGACGACCTCCTCGAGGAGATCCGGCGCCGTGTCGAGCGCGGCGAGCGGGCCCTCGTCACGACCCTCACGAAGCGGATGGCGGAGGACCTCGCCGACTACCTCCGCGAGCTCGGGGTGAAGGTCCAGTACCTCCACTCGGAGATCGACACCCTCGAACGGGTCGAGATCCTCCGCGACCTCCGGATGGGGGTCTACGACGTCGTCGTCGGGATCAACCTCCTCCGGGAGGGGATCGATTTGCCCGAGGTGACCCTCGTCGCCATCCTCGACGCCGATCGGGAGGGCTTCCTCCGAAGTGCCTGGTCGCTCATCCAGATGATCGGCCGGGCGGCTCGGAACGTTGGCGGTGAGGTCGTCATGTACGCCGACACGATCACCGACTCGATGCGGGCCGCGATCGACGAGACGAACCGCCGGCGGGCGATCCAGGAGCGGTACAACCGCGAGCACGGGATCGAGCCCCGCTCGATCGTCAAGGGGATCCGCGACCTCAACGACCGGCTCCGCGCCGTTGCCGAGGCGTCGACGGTCTACCGCTCCGAGCGGGAGGAGCTCGCCGAGCGGGCCCTCGCCGTCGACAACCGGGCGGCCATCGAGAAGCTTCTCGCCCAGATGGAGGCGGAGATGCGGGCGGCGGCGAAGGAGCTCGAGTTCGAGCGTGCGGCTGCGCTCCGCGACGAGATCCAGTCGATCCGGCTCCGGGTCCTCGCCGAGGACGAGTCGCTCCGGGTCGCCCGGGCGGCGGAGCGGGCGGCGCAGGAGGCGCGGGCGGCGGGGGTCGGTCGGTCGGGCGGCGACGGTCGGGGGCGTGGCGGCGCTCCTGGTCGTCCCGGGCCGGCTCTCGAGGTGGCGGCGGTCGAGGTCGTGGCTGCGGTCGAGGCCGATGGCCTCGAGGGGGAGGTCGGGGCGCCGGCTGCGGACTGGCTGCCGGGGATCCGGGACGAGCACGAGGAGGAGGGGGGTTGGCAGGCGCGCTGGCTCGAGCGCCCGACCTGGGACCGCTCGGTGACGCCGAACATCCGGCGGCGGACGGGGGGCCGGCCCCCCCGGCGTGGTCGGCGGCCACCGGGGTAGGTTCGGGGAGCTACCGGGGTAGGTTCGGGAGCCACCGGGGGAGGTTCGGGGGCCACCGCGGGGAGGTTCGGGAGCCGAGTACGGGCCCGGGGCCGCGTGCCCGCCCGGGGCCGCGTGCGGGCCCGGGCTGCGGGCGGGCGACCTCTCATGCTCGAGCGAGCCTGAGCGCGAGCGTGGCCCCTGGCGCGGGCCGGGGCGCCTGGCGTATCCATGATTCAAACGGAAGGCGACCGACTCCGACCGGAGACCACCGACCGAGACCGAGGGAGAGCCGAGAAGGACCCCACCTCCCGTCCCGTCGGACCGTAGCCGGCGGCTCCGCGTCGCCGGCCGAGGTGGTCCAAGCCGCCGGGCGCCCTAAGGTGACAGTCCACCCTGCGGCTACCGTCCGCACGAAGGCGGCCGCCGGCCGCCGAACAGGAACGCTCCGATCCCTGTCCGCCGTGTCCGCCACGTTGGCCGGCGCCCGGCACCCAGCGGCCCTGTGTTCGGCAATCCCGACCGTGGCCTGTTTCCCGTCGACGCTGCTGGTTGCCGGTAGGATGTCCCCGTCGGAGCGTCGACGATCGGCCGCCTGGTCGCGGCTCAGGCTTCGACCGATCCATCCGGAGGGAGCCATGCGAAAGGTCATCGTCTCGACCCTCGTCACCGCCGTCGCTGTCTGGGCTGCCGTCCGGTTCGTGCCTGACATTTCGTTCCCGGCCGCGAACGCTGTCCCCGACCGCTTCCCTGAGGGGGACTGGTGGCAGATCGTCGTCGTTGCCCTCCTCATCGGGCTCGTGAACGCGTACATCAAGCCCCTCGTCGGGATCGTCTCGCTCCCGGCGAACCTCGTCACCATGGGCCTCTTCGGGCTCGTGCTGAACGGACTCCTCCTCCTCGCCGTTGCCTACGTGTCCGATGCCGTCGGGATCACCTTCACCATCGGCGGCTTTCCACCCGAATTCGGCCTCGACGCCGTGGTGGCGGCCGTCCTCGCCTCCATCGTCATCAGCTTCGTCTCCACCGTCCTCGAACTCGCGACGGCCCCGGTGCGGTAGCCCGGCGGGGGAGGAGGCGAGCTGGGCGCTGGCGGCTCCCCGCTTTTCGAGCTGGGTGAGCCGTCCGCCCCTAACCCGAGCCGTCCGCCCCTAACCCAGCGTGGGGCTGGCCCTCGTCGTGCTCCGGCCGGCTTTCCGAGCTGGCAAGCGTTCGCCCCCAGCGCCCAGCGTGGGGCTGGCCCTCGTCGTGCTCCGGCCGGCTTTCCGAGCTGGGCGGCAGTTCAGCTCGCGGGGACGGTGTCGCCCTACCGGGAGGTCGCGCCGTCCGTTGACGCATGGTCGGCCAGCTGCACTTGCCGGAGTACCTCCGCGTCGCCCTACCGGGAGGTCGCGCCGTCCGTTGACGCATGGTCGGCCAGCTGCACTTGCCGGAGTACCTCCGCGTCGCCCTACCGGGAGGTCGCGCCGTCCGTTGACGCCCCGGGCTGGACCGGGGCCGCGGGCCGCTTGTCATCTGCGTCGTGAGGTGCGCGTTGTCGCGCCGGGGGCCGCCGAGACTCGTGCCGACCGCCACGCGTTTGTCATCTGCGTCGTGAGGTGCGCCTTGTCGCGGCGGAGGCGGCCCGAGCTTCGGTCTTGCCCGGTCTCCCACGCTCGCACGGAGCACGGGGTCGGCGGTGACCAGGGCGGTCGGTGGCCAGATGCGTCACCACGCGCGCAAGTGGCGAGGAACGCCCTGCCCGAGGGCGCCGAGGTGCCGAAACCGGCGCCGGGGATGATCACCTGGTGACGCATGGACGGCCGGCGCCCGCGCGACGCTCACCAGGTGCACGTTAGCAGCTCCACCACCCCCGGCGACCCCGCGGCCCTCCGTCCGGAGTCCAGATAACGTGCACCGGGCGGTCGTTTGACAACTCCCAGCCCGGTGAGCCAACACCCCCGCCCCAGGCCAGCCGCCGCCCCGATGCCCTCGTCAGCTCGAGCATCCGCCCGATGTCGGTACCCGCGGGGAGCCGGCTCCCCTTCGAGCTCGCCTGGTCGAGCGCTCGTCGTCCCGCGGGTCGGCCTGGCCGACTGACCCAGGGGAGGGGCTCCGGCGAGCTCGCCTAGTCGAGCGCTCCTCGCCCCGCCCCGCTTCGAAGCCCCGCGCCGAGCGGTCAGCCCTACCGGCTCGCCGAGCGCGACCCCCGAACGCCCCTCCCGCTGCGAGACCGCGCAGACAGCGCCATCCCCCACCCAGGTCACCGAGCGGGCTTCGAACACCCGTGCGATTTCGGCGCCCGCGGGTAGACTAGGCCTATGCCCCTCGATCGAATCGTCGTCCGCGGTGCCCGGGAGCACAACCTGAAGAACGTCACCGTCGCCTTCCCCCGGGACCGCCTCGTCGTCATCACCGGCCTCTCGGGGAGCGGGAAAAGCAGCCTCGCCTTCGACACCATCTACGCCGAGGGCCAGCGCCGCTACGTCGAGAGCCTGTCGGCCTACGCCCGCCAGTTCCTCGGCCAGATGGAGAAGCCCGACGTCGACAGCATCGAGGGCCTCTCGCCAGCGATCTCCATCGATCAGAAGGGGGCCAGCCGGAACCCCCGGAGCACGGTCGGGACCGTCACCGAGATCTACGACCACCTCCGGCTCCTTTTCGCCCGGATCGGCCACCCCCACTGCCCGAACGGCCATGAGATCACTCGCCAGACGGTCCAGCAGATCGTCGATCAGGTCCTCGAGCTCCCCGAAGGAACCCGACTCCTCGTCCTCGGCCCCCTCGTGAAGGACCGGAAGACCGAAGGCGACCGGGTCTTCGCCGCGGCTGCCAAGGAGGGCTTCGTTCGGGTCCGGGTCGACGGCGTCATGTACGACCTCGCCGAAGCGCCGACCCTCGACAAGTACAAGCGCCACACCATCGAGGTCGTCGTCGACCGCTACGTCGTCCGCCGAGCCGACGCACCACCGGACTGGCCGCGCGATCATCTCGGTCGGCCGATCGACCCGGCGACGGGCCAGGTCATCCCCGATCCGGACGCCGCCCGCCTCGCCGACTCGGTGGAAACGGCCCTCCGCCTCGGCGAGGGCGTCGTCGTCATCGCCCCCGCCCCCCGCGATGGCGAACCACCGGCCTTCGAGGAGCGCCGCTTCAGCGAGCGCTTCAGCTGTCCGTACGACGGCTTCACGATGGACGATCTCGAGCCGCGGAGCTTCTCCTTCAACTCGCCCCACGGCGCCTGCCCCCTCTGCACCGGGCTCGGCAGCCAGCTCGTCGTCGACCCCGACCTCGTCGTCCCCGACAAGGGCAAGAGCCTCGCCGAGGGCGCCCTCGCCCCCTGGTCCCGGATCCCAACCGACGCCTCGTGGCGGCTGAAGATCCTCGAAGCCATCTGCGAGGCCCATGGCTGGGACTTCCACGCCCCCGTGCGCGACTTGCCCCGAGCGGCCCTCGACTACCTCCTCTTCTCGACGAAGGAGGAGCGGGTCCTCATCCGCTACCGCCACGACCGCGGCGAGAACACCTACTGGGCGACCTTTGAAGGCGTCGTCCCGAATCTCGAGCGCCGCTACCGCGAGACGGACTCCGACTACATCAAGAGCGAGATCGAGCGGTACATGGTCAGCCGGCCCTGCCCTGCCTGCGAGGGCAAGCGCCTCCGGCCCGAGGCCCTCGCCGTGACCATCGACGGCAAGAACATCTGGGACGTCAGCCGAATGTCGGTGACCGAAGCCCTCGACTGGATCACCCACCTCCCGGAACGGCTGACCGAGCGCGAGCGGGCGATCGCCCGGCAGGTTCGCAAGGAGCTCATCGCCCGCCTCGGCTTCCTTGTCGACGTCGGTCTCGACTATCTCACCCTCGACCGGCCGAGCGTCACCCTATCGGGCGGGGAAGCCCAGCGGATCCGGCTGGCGACCCAGATCGGGACGAGCCTCATGGGCGTCCTCTACATCCTCGACGAACCGTCCGTCGGCCTCCACCAGCGGGACAACGCGAAGCTCATCGCGACCCTCACCCGGCTCCGGGATCTCGGGAACACCGTCCTCGTCGTCGAGCACGACGAGGAGACGATCCGGACGGCTGACTGGGTCATCGACATCGGCCCAGGGGCGGGCGAGCACGGCGGCGAGATCGTCGCCAACGGCCCCCTGGACGTCGTCCTGGCCGAGCCCCGCTCGATCACCGGCGCCTACCTCCGCGGCGAGCGGTCGGTCCCGATCCCTGCTCGCCGACGGGCGGGCAACGGGCGGGCGATCGTCGTCCGTGGTGCCCGGGAGCACAACCTGAAGTCGATCGATGTCCGCTTTCCGCTCGGGACCTTCATCGCCGTGACCGGCGTCTCGGGCTCGGGCAAGAGCACCCTCGTCGCCGACGTCCTCTACCGGGCCCTCGCCCGAGAGCTCCACGGCGCGAAAGAGCCGGCCGGCGCCCACGACCGGATCGAAGGGATCGAGCACATCGACAAGGTCATCGAGATCGATCAGAGCCCGATCGGCCGGACCCCACGGAGCAATCCGGCGACGTACACCGGCGTCTTCACCCCCATCCGAGAGCTCTTCGCCGGGGTCCCTGAGGCCCGCCTCCGCGGCTACGGGCCCGGTCGCTTCAGCTTCAACGTGAAGGGCGGTCGTTGCGAGAACTGCAAGGGCGACGGGATCATCAAGATCGAGATGCAGTTCCTCCCCGACGTCTACGTCCCCTGCGAGGTCTGCAAAGGGGCCCGCTACAACCGCGAGGCCCTCGAGATCCAGTACAAGGGTCGCTCCATCGCTGAAGTCCTCGAGATGACCGTCGAAGAGGCCCTCGGGTTCTTCGGACCGGTGCCGGCCGTCCGGGCCAAGCTCCAGACCCTCTACGACGTGGGCCTCGGCTACATCCACCTCGGCCAGCCGGCGACGACGCTCTCGGGTGGCGAGGCCCAGCGGGTGAAACTCGCGACGGAGCTCTCGAAGCGGGCGACGGGGCGGACCCTCTACGTCCTCGACGAACCGACGACGGGGCTCCACTTCGCCGACGTCGAGAAACTCCTCGCCGTCCTCCACCGCCTCGTCGACGCCGGCAACACGGTCATCGTCATCGAGCACAACCTCGACGTCATCAAGACGGCCGACTGGATCATCGACCTCGGTCCCGAGGGCGGGATCCGGGGCGGCGAGGTCATCGCCGAGGGGACGCCCGAGGCGGTGGCATCGGTGCCGGGGTCGGCGACGGGCGAGTACCTCGCCCGGGTCCTCCGAGGCGAGCCGCTCGTGCCGCTGTCTGGCGTCACCTTTGCCGAGGCGGCGGGTCGCGGCAGCGAGGAGCGGATCGAGGTGCCGCCACTCCCGGAGCTGGCGCCGGCTCGGAAGCGAGCCGTGGCGGTCGATCCGTCGAGGGGCTAGGGGCCGGTCTCGGTGGCGATCTTGTCCCCCCGGCGTCGCCTTCGCCGGAACGACCGGAGCGGGAACGACCGGAGCGGGTAGGATGGGACCATGCCCGAGATCGAGTTCGCCTTCCTCGCCGACGCTGCGAGCACCGAACCCGCCCAGAAGTTCCACGTCCTCGGCGGCGGGATCCAGCGGATCGCCGGGCGGTCGCTGCCGGTCGTCCATCCGCACCTCGCCCTCGTCGTCGGCCTGACCGTCACGGCGCCCGAGATTGGCCGGCCCCACGAGCTCCGGATCGTCGTCCTCGACCCCGACGGGAAGGAGATCGCTTCGGCCGAGGGATCGATCGTCCCCCACGGCCATGCCGACGGTCGGGACACCCTCCTCACCTTCTCCGTGGATCTCTGGAACCTCACCTTCCCGATGCCCGGCGACTACTCCGTCCGGCTCCTCGTCAACGGCTCGGAGCGGAAGCGGCTGCCCCTCGTCGTCTCCGTCGCCGGGGAGGGCGGGGGCCGACGACCGGATGCCTGAGGCCGGGCCGTCGTCGAGGTCGGCCCGAGCCACCTGATCCGTCGCTCCGATGTCGCTCGCCCGCCACGAAGCCCCCGCCGTCGATGCGGCCGCCCTCGCGGCTGCCCGCTGGGCCGACCGACTCCTCGAAGCGGCCCGCCGGTCCCGACGGGAACGCTGGATCCGTTTCCTCGCCGACCTCCCGGACCGACTCCGAGACGACCCGCTGCCGGCTCTCCGCGGGACGGCCCTCCGGGCCCGAGCCGCCTACGGGCCGAGCGACTCGATTCGCGACGCCCTCCCGACCGAGCTGACGGAGCCCTTCCGCGAGGCCATCGACGGCCTCCTCCGGGCCCTCAATCGGCTCGAAGCGGGCGCCGAGTGAGGCGACCGGCGGGCGTCGGTCGCGCGCTCGGCCCGGTGTCAGTAGAGCCAGGGCACGAGACGGCGCGTCCTGCGCCGGTAGGCGGCGTAGCCGGGCAGGCGCTCCTCGAGCCAGGCCTCTTCACGGCGTGCCTTCAGGTCGAAGAAGACGAGGAGGACAACGGCCATGGCGACGGCCGCACCAGCGGCGGTGAGGAGCGCCCAGCCGAAGCCGCCGAGGACGAGCCCGCCGTAGATCGGGTGGCGGACGAGCCGGTAGGCGCCCTCCTCGACGAGGCGGGCTCCGTCGGGCGGGTAGGGGAGGGCGGTGATCTGGCGACGGAGGTCGTAGAGACCGCGGACGGCGAGGAGACCGCCGCCGGCACCGACGGCGAGACCGAGCCAGCGGGCGACCTCCCGAGCCGGACCTTCGAGGGCCGGACCCGTGAACCCGCTCGCGGCGGCGGCGACGAGGAGGACGACCTGGAGAACGACCCAACCCTCCCCGCGACGCCCGAGGGCGGGCGGTACCCACGGCATTCGACACAGCCTACCCTCGGTCGGGCGGCGACGCGACGCACCGTCGGGCGAGCGCCAGGTCGGCCCGGGGCGGGCCCCGTTCGGGGTGACCGAGCTCGTCGGCATCGAAGGCCTCGCCAAGGAACGGGGAGGGTCGCCGAGGATCGAAGACGAGGGTGAGGGACCGGCGGGCCCGGGTCCAGGCGACATAGGCGAGGCGACGTTCCTCCTCGAGGGCTCGCTCCGGTTCCAAGGCGCTCGCCACGGAGCGGGCGTTCGGGAAGACGTCGGCGCTCAGGCCGAGGACGGCGACATCGTCGAACTCGAGGCCCTTGGCGCGGTGGACCGTCGAGAGGGTGAGGGAAGCGTCGTCGCGAACGAGGGTCCGAAGGCGGGCGCGACGCTCTCGCACCGCGGCGAGGAACACCGCTGCCCCGGTCGGCGGGAAACGGGCTGCCCAGGCGAGGACGGCGGCAACGGTCGTCTCCAGCGACCCGTCCGGGCCGCCGATGGAAGAGACCGCCGGCTCGAGCGCTGCCCCGACGCCGATGCCCGCCGCGAACTCGTCGCCACCGATGGGTCCGCGGACACCGAGCTCGACGTGGGCGTTCCCCTCGAGCTCCCGGCGTCCGTCGGCGGTTCGCAGTCGGTCCACGGCTCCGGGCATTCCGGATCGCTCCCTGGCGGCAACGACGGTGGCAGCGGCGGCAATCCGACGGAGGAGCGGCAGGCGCGGGTCGCTCGCTTCGATCGCCTCGAGGAGCGGCTCGAGGTTCGAATCGAGGAGCGGACTGGCCAGACTCGAGCTGCGGAACGGAATGCCGCGCTCGAGGAGTGCGGCGGCGGCCGGGAGGAGTTCCTGGTTCGTTCGGGCGAGGATCGCCTGGCTCCGCCCATCGCCCGGCCACCTGTCGAGGAGCCGATCGACGACGGCTGCCGCGTCGGACGACAGATCGCCGATCGGGGCGAGCACGAGCCGACCGACCGCCCCCGGCCGAGCCCGAACCTGCTTCGGGAAGCGCTCACGGTTCCCTTCGATGAGGCGGACCGCCCGCTCGACGACGACGGCCGGACAGCGGTAGTTCGTCGTCAGATCGACCCGGGAGAGGCCGGGTAATTGACGCGGCAGATCCAGAACCCGCCGGACATCAGCCAGGCGCCAGGCGTAGATCGTCTGGTCGTCGTCGCCGACGAAGCAAACTCGGTTCCGCGGCGCGGCGAGGAGGAGGGCGAGCCGCAACTGGGCCCGGTCGACGTCCTGGACCTCGTCGACGAGGAGGTCGCCGCAGTGGCGACGCCAGCGGTCGAGGAGGGCCGGCTCCGCTTCGAGAAGACGGCGAGCCTTGGCGACGAGATCGTCGAAGTCGAGGCCGCCGAGGTCGGCGAGGGCGCCTTCGTAGCGGAGGAAGGCGCGCCCGAGCGGCGGTGGGTCCGGATCGCGGGCGACATCCTCGGCGGTCACGTCGTGTTCCAGTTTCAGGCGACCGAAGGCGTCGTCGAGGCGCTGCCGCTCCTCGGGCTCGAGGTTCGGGAAGAGCTCGGCGAGCAGGGCCGGCCGATCGACGAGTCGCTCCACAGAGACACCGGCGTCGAGGAGGATCTCGCGGGCGAGGGCGTGGAAGGTCCGGACGCGAACGGCGTCGGGCGCCAGGCCGAGCGGGGCGAGAGCGGCCGCGATGCGGGCGGCGAGCTCCTCGGCCGCCCGCCGGTTGAAGGTCACGGCGCAGAGGGCTCCAGGTCGGGCGCGCTCGGCCGGGCGGGCTCCCGCGACGAGCCAGACGAGCCGCGCCACGAGGGTCGTCGTCTTGCCACTCCCGGCCGGGGCGATGCAGAGCATAGGTCCCGGCGGAGCGGTCGCTGCCCGGCGCTGATCGGGGTCAAGCCGGCCGAGCTCGTCGGCGAGGGCGGAGTCGAACGGCACGGGGAAAGGATCACGGCCGCCGCTCATCGGCCGCTCATCGGCCGCATATCGCCTTGGAACGTCCGCCCCGCCGCCCCGTGGGCTGCCTGCCGGTGCCCGGGTGCACCGCATCGTGGCCGACGGTACTGGACAGCGCCCCGTACGGTAGTACTATGCCGGCACGTCCGCGAGAAGTGGGCGCCCCAGGTCGATCGCGGCGGCGGGTCCTCCTGAAGACGCGTCGGCGTTCCGCTTCGCTTCCGCGAGCAGACCCGGTGGGAGACGGGAACCGGAACCATCAGGGGGTTCGACATGAGCACATCCGTCGACCGTGTGCGCCGCCACCTGGCGGTCGCACAGTCACTCCTTCTCGTCGTCTGGCTGCTCCTTCCGGCAGCGGTCGTCGCCGCGGTGGCCACCGACAAGTTGGACTACACGATCGGCGAGACGGTCCAGATCACCGGCGATGGGATGGCCTCCGGGGAGACGGTCCAGATCGAGGTCTTCTTTCCGGACGGCTCCCTCGCCCAGCAGCACCTCGTCACGGCCGGGGAGGACGGGACCTTCGCCGATTCGTTCTTCCTGGCGGAGGGCATGCCTGGCGGCGTCTACCGCGTCGTCGCCACGGGCCTGAGCTCCGGGGCGGTGTTCACGACCGAATTCGATCCCGCGACGTCGAGCTGCCTCAATGGGGAGACCCCGACGGTGACCGGGCCGACGCCCACGAGCCTCACGATCGGATGGCTCGACGACTGCAGCAACGAAGACGGCTTTCGCATCCACTACGGCCAGAGCTCCGGCAGCTTGACGTCGACCGTCCAGGTTGGCGCCACAGCCGGGGACAACAACCTGAGATCTCAGCAGATCACCGGACTCGCGTGCGGCACGACGTACTTCTTCCGGGTCGAAGCCTTCAAGAACGCACCGGGGGCACAGACCAGTTTCAGCAACATCGTCAGCGGGACCACGAGCCCCTGCCCGCCGACCGACACGACCCCGCCGGTCATCACGCCCACGATCTCGGGAACCCTCGGTTCGAACGGCTGGTACGTCTCGAACGTCGACGTCAGTTGGACGGTCAGCGATCCCGAGTCGTCGATCACCTCGACCTCGGGTTGCGACTCCACGACGATCAGCACCGACACGACGGGGACGACCCTGACCTGTACCGCCACGAGCGCCGGCGGAACGGCAAGCCAATCGGTGACGATCAAGCGGGACGCCACCGCCCCGTCCATCGCCTTTTCCGGCCAGAGCCCGGCCCCGAACGGGAACGGCTGGAACAACAGCTCGGTCACCCTCACTTGGTCCTGCACCGATGCGACGTCCGG
>JBHORA010000073.1:0-5458 GCA_042408535.1 Chloroflexota bacterium
GCGGGATGTCACTCGCAGGGCGAGTATCCGAGAAGTTCCGTGAGGCCCGGGCCCGATCGGCGGGGTGCCACGCCCAGGGACCGAACCGCTGCCGGCCTCGAGGGCGTCACCCTCGGCGCAGGACGCGAGATCGCTGTGAACCTCCGGGCAGCCGGGGGCGTATGTAGTGGTAGCGAGTCGGGTCGGCCGGCACCGGGCCGACTCGTGGCCGAAGGCCGGTCGAAGCGAGGCTCTCTGGAGCACGGGTCGACCGGCCGACGCTTTTCACAAGCGGGCGAGGAACGCCGACGTGGCCGCCTTCATCTCTGGAGCGCGGGTCGACCGGCCGACGCTTTTCACGGCCGACCCCGCCGGGAGTGTCGCCGCCCATCCCGGGCCGATCCCGCGCGCGATATCGCAGCCGATCCCAGGGCCCAGATCACGCCCGGTCACGCGCCGACGGCCCTCCAGCGTCACGACTCGCCGGGCGCGCCCTCGTCAAAGCGGAAGACGTCGCCGGCCCGGTACCGAGCCCGATGGCGACCTCGCCAGATGGTGACCCGAGCCCGCCCAGCAACCTGCCACGCCCCGTTCCGCCCAACGATGGCCGTGTCCTCGTCGAGACCGACCACGAGACAACCCCGCGGGGCCTGCAGCGCCAGGAGGGCAGCGATCGGCTCCGGCAAGCGATCGTAGTGCGGGAGGACGGCGATGCCCGGGACGAGCCCCAGAGCACGGTCCCAGGCGAGCGGGAAGAGCAGCCGCCGCCTGAAGCGCGGCTGGCGCCCCGCCAGAACCATCGCCCCGGCCGAACATCCGGCAAGCACCGCCCCCCGAGCGTAGGCGGCGAGAGCCGCTCGCCAGACGGCGCTCCCGGCGAGGATCTGGAGCAGGTAACTCGGTTTGCCCCCTGACAGGTAGACGAGGTCCGCCTCACCGACGGCTTGCGCGTAGGCCGGATCGTCGGCATCGACGGCATCCCGGACGAGGACAGCTTCGACCTCCGCCCCGAGGGCGCGAAAGTGAGCGACACCGGCCTCCGCCCAGCGCCGAAACACGAGCGCCCCGTCCGGATACGAGGCGGTCGGCACGATCGCCACCCGCGGGCGACGCGCCCCGGTCGCCTCGAGGAGACGGCGATCGACGTTCGCCATCCTGGGGAGGAACTCGCCGGCCCCGACGAGGGCCACCGCGCCTGGCATCGCCATCGAAGTCTAGCGAGGTGGCGGGGCCGGAGGGCGCGCGACCCCTGACGCCCCAGCCGGATCCGCGCGAGCGCGAGGAACGCCCGGGGAGAAGCGAGCGGCCGAAGTCGGAGTAGCATTCGGCGACGTCCACGGTGGCGGGGTCCGCCGAGGCACCGACCGGCCGGATGAAGACGAAGGGGAGGGACGATGCGCTCGATGACCTTGCAGGACGAAGGCCGCCGCCGTCGGAGCTCGGGGCGATGACCTCGGTTGGGAGGACCTCGACCGAGGTCGGCCCGAACCGAGGGCTCATTCTCCTCGCCGTCGTCATCGGATCGGGAAGCGTTTTCCTCGACACGACGGTCGTCAACGTCGCCCTCGAGTCGATCGGTCGCGACCTGCCGAGCTACGCCGTCGCCCGCCTCGAGGGGCTGACGTACGTGACAGGCGGCTACCTCGTCGTCCTCGCCGCCCTCCTCGTCCTCGCCGGTGCCCTCTCGGACTACTACGGTCGCCGCCGCGTCTTCCAGCTCGGCCTCGTCGGCTTCGGGGCGACCTCCGTCGCCTGCGGCCTGGCGCCGACCCTCGAGCTCCTCGTCCTCGCCCGGCTCGCCCAGGGAGCTGCGGGCGCCTTTCTCGTCCCCGGCGCCCTCTCCATCATCAGCGCCTGCTTCCAGGGCGAGGAACGCGCCCGGACCATCGCCCTCTGGGCCGCGGCCACCTCCGCCCTCACCATCGCCGCCCCCATCCTCGGCGGGCTCGTCGTCCAGACCCTGAGCTGGCGAGCGGCCTTCCTCGTCAACGTTCCCCTCATCGCCCTCGGCTATGCCGCTTCTCGAGCGATCCCCGAATCGCGGGACGAAGCGGCCTCGGGGCGCTTCGACTGGCTCGGCTCCCTCCTCGTCGCTCTCGCCGTCGGCGGCCTCGCCTATGGGGCCATTCGAGGACGCGCCCAGGGGTGGGACGATCCAACCTCCGTCGGAGGCCTCGCCCTGGGGCTGGCCGCGAGTCTCGCGACACCAATCGCGATGGCGACCCGGGCGCATCCGCTCATCCCGCCGAACCTCCTCCGTCGTCGAAACTTCGCCGTCGTGAACCTCGCCACCTTCATCGTCTACGGCGCGCTCTACGTCACCCTCGCCTTCCAGGGCCTCTTCTTCCAAGGCACCCTTGGCTACACACCCCTCGCTGCGGGCCTCATCGCCGTTCCCGTCGACGTCTGCCTCGTGCTCCTCTCGGCGGGGATCGGTCGGGTCGCCGGTCGGATCGGCGCCCGGCCGTTCCTCGTTGCCGGCCCTCTCCTCATGGCCGCCGGCCTCGTCTGGCTGGCCCGGATCCCATCGACCTCGCCTGCCTGGCGGGCCGAGCCGGACGTCGCCGCCACGCTCCTGCCGCCACCGGCGACCCTCGTCGATGTGGCGCCCGGCATGCTCCTCTTCGGGATCGGCCTCGGCATCCTCGTCGCCCCGTTGACGATCGCCCTCATGGCCTCGGTTCCGGTCGCCAACGCCGGGCTCGCCTCCGCCCTCAACAACGCCGTCTCGCGCGCAGGAGCTCCGCTCGTCAGCGCCATCCTCTTCGTCGCCATCACGGCCACCTTCTACCCGGCTCTCTCGACGCGCGTCCCTGGCCTCGACACCAATGCGCCCGAGGTCCGGACCCTCGTCCAGCCCTTGACCCGGCCCCGCCCCGAGACGCCGCCAGAACTCTTCCGGGCGGCCATGGAGGCCTCGACGGACGCCTACCGCCTCGCCATGCTCACCTCGGCTGCGCTCCTCGTCCTCGGCGGGCTCGTCGGCGGGCTCGGCTTCGAACGGCGTCGGAACGGGTCGGCGGCTGGCGAGGGGATGGAGTCGGCCACGAGCCCGTAGACTCTCGACCGACGCGCCCGCTCGCCCTCTCGCCCCCTCGCCCCCCGGGGCCGCCACGGCGAACGGGCCCCACGGTGACCGGGCCGCCACGGCGACCAGGCCGGCCAGGCACAGCAGGCGGCCCGAACGGACTACGGCGGCGACGCACGAGGAGTCGACCGATGCACCGCTGGGATGCCCGAACGTACGACCGAATCAGCGACCCCATGGCGAGCTGGGGCGCGGCCATCCTCGACCGCCTCGAACTCCACGGGGACGAGTTCGTTCTCGACGCCGGCTGCGGCACGGGACGCGTCACGGAGCTTCTCGCCGAACGGCTCCCGGCGGGGCGTGTCGTCGCCCTCGACGCGTCGCCGGCGATGATCGCCGAAGCCCGCCGAAGGCTCGCCCGGTTCGGCGGCCGGGTGTACTACCTCGTCGCCGATCTCGGACGCCCCATCCCCCTCGACGAGCCCGTCGATGCCGTCCTCTCCACGGCGACCTTCCACTGGGTCCCCGATCACGAGGCCCTCTTCGGGAACCTCGCCGCCGTCCTCCGGCCCGGTGGCCGCCTCGTCGCCCAGTGCGGCGGGGCCGGCAACATCGCCAACGTCCAGGCCGCCCTGGCGACAATCAGCGACGGCTGGCTCGGGCCCGTCCATTTCGAGACCCCGGAGGCGACCGAGAGACGCCTCGCCGCGGCCGGCTTCAGCAAGATCCGCTGCTGGCTCACGAGGGAGACCGTCCCCTTCGCCGATCGCAGCGCCCTCGAGACCTACCTGCGGACGGTCATCCTCGGCGCCCACCTCGAGCGCCTTCCGGATGCGGAGCGCGACGGCTTTGTCCGAGCTGTCGCCGACCGCCTGCCATCCCTCGCCATCGACTACGTCCGGCTGAACATCGTCGCCGTTCGCGGGTCATGACGAAACGGGCGAGGCCATGCGCACCCCTGGTTCGCTTCCTCCCGCCCGACGCCTCGTCAGGTCGGCCTCGTCAGCGGTCGGCCTCGTCCACCTCGGAGGCCACCGCCGCCTCGATGGCCGCCAGGTCGCCCGGGCGGTCGACGTCGAGGAGAGACCGAGCCCGCGGATCGAACGGCCGCCAATCGGCCTCGGCGATCTCCTGGGTTCGCAGGCTCCGAAAGAGGCCCTGGAGACTTCGTTCGCCGGCGGCGACGAGGTGGCGGGCGACGGGTAACGTGGCTCCGAGCCGAACCGCGCTCGGGAGCGGCTGCGGCTGGCCGCGACGGAGGAGGACGCAGGCGTCGGCGTCGGACCAGGCGAGCTCCCGGACGAGACAGCGAAGGAGCTCAGGCTCGAGAACCGGCATGTCGCCCCCGACGAGGAGGACGAGGGGCTCCCGGGCGACCTCCAGGGCCGTCACGAAGGCGACGAGGGGTCCAGGATACGGCGACGGGTCGCGAACGATCCGGAGCCGGGCACCGGCGAGGCCCGAAGGCTCCGCTGCTTCGGGGCCAACGACGACGATCGTTTCGACGGCAACGGACCGCACCGCCGCCACGGCCCGTGCCAAGAGCGAGCGCCCCCCGACCGAGAGGGCGAGCTTGTCGGCCCCGAAGCGCGAGGACCGGCCCCCCGCGAGAACAACCGCGGTCACGGCGAGCTGATCGATCGCGCGATCGGGGTCGCGGCGTTCGGCGGAAGACGAGGCGGAAGACGAGGCGGAAGACGAGGCGGAAGACATCGGCGGATCGGCCTCAGCGATGGACCGCGGGATGAACCGCGGGGACGGGCGACGGCTCCCCTGATCGTACCCCCACGGCGGTCGCTCCCTGGAGGCCGGAGACCGTCGACCTCGCCTCAGCCGCGCCCACCGGGCGGCGAGCCGAGGGTCTCGAGGAGTCGGGCCGTGGCGGCAGCGACGTCCACCACCGCCATCTCGAAGGCGACCGCCGTCCGGCGCGACGGGACACGGATCCCGCTCACCTTGCGAACGTACTGCCGGGCCGCCGCTTCGACGTCCTCGACCGTCAGGGCCGCCCCCAGCCGGCGGAGGGGCTTGATGTTTCGACACATGGCGATACGGTACGCTCCATGCCGCCTCGCTGCTTCCGAGTGCCTCGTTGCTCCGGTGCGTCCCGTTTGCGCCGGCGCGTCTCGTTCCTCCCGGACACTCGGTTCCCGACTCGCCCGCCTCGGCGGAGCCGTCGCCTTCAGCCCCCTCGGCGGCGTTGCCCGTCAAACGGCCACCGGCGAACGGCCCCGGGCGTATCCTTCGCGACGGGATGGACCGCTGGCGGACGATCATCGAGCCGTTCCGGATCCACGCCGTCGAGCCGATCCGCCTGACGAGCCGGGCGGAGCGCCTCCGGGCGATCGAGGCCGCCGACTGGAACCTCTTCAACCTCCACGCCGACGACGTCGTCATCGACCTCCTCACCGACTCCGGCACCGGGGCGATGAGCCGCGACCAGTGGGCGGC
>JBHORA010000074.1:0-1470 GCA_042408535.1 Chloroflexota bacterium
GCGGGATGAGCCAAAAGGTGAGGGCGTTCAGGCGCGGGAAGGCGACGTCCCGGGCGCCGATGAGGAGCGGCACGAGGTAGTTCCCGAAGCCGCCGACGACCGACGCTACGGCCACGGCGATCATGATGATCCCGTGGAGGCTCATGACGTTGTTGTAGGCACCCTCGCCGAGGAGCGGCTGCACCGGGTTGAGGAGCTGGAGCCGGATGAGCATCGCCAGGAGCCCGGCAGCGAGGAAGAGGAGGAGGAAGGTGACCAGGTACTGGATGCCGATGACCTTGTGGTCGAGGGTGAAGGCGAGGTAGCGGGCGAGACCGGTCCGTTCGCTCGTGTCGATCGGGCGGCCGAACCATTCCCGTCCCCAGCGCTCCCAGCCACCGACGCCGAGGATCCAGCCCGGGAGGGCGAAGGCGTACCCGACGGAGAAGGAGGGCTGCAGCTCGAAGAAGGACAGGCCGGCGGCCAGGCGAAGGAGGCCGAGGAGCCCGGCTCCGAGGGCGAACCCAGCACCGGCCCAGAGGAGCCCTCGCCCGATCGGCCAGAAGGCGGCCACGGCGCGACCGGATGGGATCGACGAAGGAGCGGTGTCGGAGAGGAGCTGGCTACTCACGGTTCTGTTCCTTCAGACAAGGGCGTCGGGGGATCACTTCACGACGAGCTCGCCGACCATCTCCCGAGGGTGGGCGTCGCAGACGAAGCGGTACGTCCCGCTCGGGAGGGCTGGCACGGTCAGGGTCTGCTCGACCGGACCTGGCTCGAAGGCCGTTCGCGCGTTGTCGACGAGCTGGCCGGTGCCGTCGTAGACGGCGAGGTTGTGGACGACTCCTGCGTCCTGGTTGTCGAGGACGATCGTGAACGGCGTCCCGGCACCGACCTCGAGGCGATCGGCCGAGAACCGGATGTTCCGGGCGACGAGGGTGAGGGTTGGGCCGGCCGGGGCGGCGCTCGGCCCTCGACTGGCGGGAGCCTTCGTGGCCAGCCAGCCCGTAAAGGCCGCCTCCTCGACGACCCGGACGGGGATCATCATCGCCGCGTGGGCGCCGCCACAGAGCTGGGAGCACTGGAGGCGGAAGCGGCTGTCGGTGGCGTAGTCGCCGGTCGTCGTCGGCCGGAAGGAGAGGGACGTCGTCCGACCGGGGAGGGCATCGATCCGGAGGCCGAAAGCGGGGACCCAGAAGGCGTGGACGACGTCGAGGCTCGTGACGTCGACCCGGACCGTCCGCCCGACGGGCAGGACGAGCTCGTCGACGACCTCGACGCCGGCACCGGGATAGCGGATCCGCCAGGCCCATTGGAAGGCGGTCACCTCGACCCGCAGGTCCGGCGCCGGATCGAGGGCGACGACCTTCGGCAGCTCGATGAGACCGGGGTAGACCATGATGAGGAGAGCGAGAGACGACGTCACCCAGAACCAGGCGAGCGGGATCCGACCGAGGCCCTGGCTCGGCGGTCCGTCGGGCGGGAGCGTCC
>JBHORA010000076.1:0-65909 GCA_042408535.1 Chloroflexota bacterium
GGTTGCTACCGTCGCCCGATGCCTCGACGGTCGTCAGCGGTCAGTTCGGTAGCGCGCCGCCGCCGACGCTCGTAAGCCCCGACGGATTGCCTGGATCGCCGAGGTCGTCACAGCGGACCGACCGATTGGGGCCCGGCGGCCGAGCTTCGCGCGGCGCATTCCGCAGCTCCCGTCCGTCTTCGAGACATGTGGTCCCACCCCTCCTCCAGCCAATCCGTCGGCTGCCCAGCCGGACCGATCCGGACGAGCGGTCGCGGGTTCCCTGGCGTCGTCCGCGTCGCCCTCGTCGCCCTCGTCCTCGGGGCCTGCGCCGCCACCCCGTCGGGATTGGTCGAGTCCGTCGGCCCGAGCCAGGCCCCCGCACGTTCGAGCCAACCGTCCACCGGTTCGAGCCAACCCGCGCCGTCGGGGATCGTGGCCTCGAGCCCTGGGACGGCGCCGTCGGCCTCCCCGACGTCGGAGCCAACGCCCACGGCCACTGGGTCGGGACCCTTCACCGCGTGTGCCGCCTCGGTACTGGCGCGACTCAGCGAGGCGCAGCGGATCGGTCAGCTCTTCGCCGTCGGCCTGGCCGACAACGCCTTCGATGGCGAGGCCCGAGAGGCCATCGAAACCGAGCATTTCGGATCCTGGTGGTTCACGAAGACGACCAACCTCGGCGCAGCCGCCATCCGTTCTGTGACGGACGCCATCCAGGGCGAAATGTCGGAGGCGGCCACCGGCGGCGTCGGCTTCTTCGTAGCCGCCAACCAGGAAGGCGGCCAGATCCAGGCCCTGGCGGGGCCCGGGTTCGAGACGATCCCGGCCGCCCTCGAGCAGGGGACCTGGTCCGTGGCGACGCTTCGAGCCCGAGCGACCCGGTGGGGGCGCGAGCTCCTGGCCGCGGGCGTCAACCTCGATTTCGCTCCGGTCGCCGACGTCGTACCGAGCGAGAACGCCCAGACGAACGCCCCGATCGGTGCCCTCGAGCGGGAGTTCGGCTTCGAGCCGGACCGGGTGGCGAGCCACGTGGCCGCCTTCGCCGGGGGGATGGCCTCAGCGGGCGTCGTGACGACGGTCAAGCACTTCCCGGGACTGGGCAGGGTGGCCGAGAACACCGACTTCGCGGCCGGTGTCGTCGACACGGTGACGACAGCCGACGATCCCTACCTCGCGCCCTTCCGACGCGGCGTCGAGGCGGGCGTCCCCGCCGTCATGGTCTCCCTCGCGACGTACGAGGCCATTGACCCGACGGCGATCGCCGCCTTCTCACCGTCGATCATCGGTGGACTCCTCCGAGACGACCTCGGCTTCGAGGGGCTCGTCCTCTCGGACAGCCTATCCGCCGAGGCGGTCGCCTCCATCCCGCCCGGGACCCGTGCCATTCGCTTCCTCGAAGCGGGTGGTGACGTCGTCGTCGTCCGGCCGGTGAGCGTTGCCGTCGAGATGGCGAGGGCGGTGGCGGCTCGGGCTGCGGAGCTGCCTTCGTTCCGGGTGCAGATCGACACCGCCGCCCTGCGCGTCCTGCGGGCGAAAGTGGCGGTCGGCCTCGTAGCGTGTTGAGGACGCCATCGGCGGAGCGACCGGGCCGAGAAGCCGAGGATGCGAACGGGGCGGTCGGCCCCGTGGCGCGTCGAGGCAGACGCTCGAGGCAGGTTGACGTCGTCGACCGTGCTCGGCGCGCTCCCAGCGTGAGCCGACGGTCATCGCGTGGCCGGAGGCAGACGCTCGGCGACGGCTAACCCCGTCCCGCCCACGTCCGAGGCTGCGGTCTCGAGGCTGACGGCGCGTCGACGATGACCGTCGAGTCGTGCGGTGCCTGCGAGCCTGCCGGTCGGCGGACGGCGGTCGTCCGCCGCTTGGGCGAGCCCCTCAGCGCAATCTCCGGACGAGGCGCCAAAGGGCGCCGAGCCAGGGACTGCTCGACACCTCCTGGGCAGCAACGAAGGAGACCGGCCGCGCCCCGAAGCCCCGCTTGAATAGGTAGAGGTTCCAGAGGGGGTGCTCGGGGCCCTCCGGGATCCCCGGCGCCCTAGGCGTGTCGACGCCGCCGAGATCGTAGGCCCGAAAGCCTGCCTCCGCCGCCCACCGGAGGATCGACCACTGGAGGAGGTGGTTCGCGTTCGTCTCGGCGAGGCGAGCGTCGTCGGCCGAGCCAGCCTGGTAGAGGTGCAGCCGATCCCCGCAGCGGAGGACGACGGCACCGACGTCGCGGCGCCCGTCGGGGCCGGCGAACCAAAGTCGGGCGTGGCCTGCCGCAAGGAGCGAGCGCCACTGGGCGATCTGGTACTCGCGGGCCCGGAGGACGATCCCCTCGCGGCGCGCCGTGGCGGCGAGGAGGTCCCACATCCTCGCCAAGGCTGCCTCGAGGGGACCGCCGAGCGTCGAGAGGTTGGCGAGGGTCGAGGAGCCGGCCTCGGCGGTATCGAGGGGGACGAGCTCGACGGTGACCCCGGCCCGTCGGGCGCGGTTGATGAGGTTGGCGGTGCTCTTGCGGAGGAGGCGATGCTGCTCGCGCTCGTCGGCCGCCAGGGGAACGAGCATCGCCGTCCGCGAGACTTGAATCGGCCGCGGGCTCGGGCGGAAGCCGGCCGAGGCGAGGGCCGCGGCCGCCGGCCCGCCGTCCTCCCAAAGCGGATCGACGGTCAGGGCGAGGGCACGCCGTCGACGGGCGAGGTCGACGAGGGCCCGGAGGAGGGTCGGCGCGCTCCGGTCGGTGTCGCCGAGGAGGATCGGGCCTCGGGGAGCATAGAGGATCGACCAGCGGCCGACGCGCCGCTCCTGGAGCGAGACGACCCCCAGCCAGCCGTCCGACGAGCCGGCGGCTCGGATCGCCAGGCGCCGGATCCGCCAGCCACCTTCGGCCTTCAGTGCACCCCAAGCGTGGGACTGGAAGGCATGGCCGCCTGGAGAGCGGACGGCGAGCTCGTCCCAGGCCGGCGCCGGCCAGTCCGTCGCGTCGACGACGTCGGCCGGAAGGATGCCGTCGAGCGTGCGAGGAGCCGTCGGTCGGCCTGCGTCCTCGTTCGTCACGGTCGCGGAGCGCCGTTCGTCGGCCAGCGGGCCGCAAGACGGCCGGGCAGGAGAGGACCCAGCTCGCCGAGCTCTGGGCTCGAGCGGAGCCGGGCGTAGGCGAGGTAACCGAGGGCTCCCGCCGCCGACGCGACGAACCCTCGCCCGAGCCAGACGATCGGGCCACCGAGGGCGTCGCCGACGAGGCCGACGAGGATCCGATCGACGGCGAGGACGATGGCACCTGCGAGGAGGGCGCCGACGGCGTGACCGAGACCCGACCGCAGGATCGGACCTTGGCGGAACCCGGGGGCGAGCCGTGTCATCCAGATCACGAGCAAGCCGACCTCGAGCCAGGCCCCGAGACCGATGGCGAGGGCGAGGCCTGGGGTCCCGAGGAGCTGAGCGAGGACGATGGCGGCCGGTACGTCGAGGGCGACGGCTGCCAATGCGGCGACCACCGGACGCAGGGTGTCGCGCCGAGCGTAGAAGGCCCGGGCGAGGACGGCGACAAGGGCCTCGGGGGTGAGGGCGAGGAGGAAGGCTTGCAGGGTCACGGCGGTCCGCTCGACGGCTGTCGGATCGAAGCGGCCGTAGCCAACGAGGAGCCGGACGAGGGGCTCGGCGAGGACCACCATCGCGACCGACAGCGGCAGCATGACGAAGAGGAGGAGCCGGAGCGAGCGCTCGAGGAGCTCGTGGTAGCGCTCGTTGGCTCCCCGAGCCTGGGCGGCGGCGAGCGACGGCAGGAGGATGATGCCGAGCGGCAACCCGATGAGCCCGACCGGGATCTGGAGGACCGTGAAGGCGACCGTGTAGACCGACACGGCCCCGGGCCCGAGGGCCGAGGCGAGGCTCGTGTTGACGAGAAAGACGACCTGGGTTGCCCCGAGGCCAAGGGCCCGGGGGACGAGGAGCCTGACCGTCTCGCCGACGGCGGGGTCCCCCAGGTCGACAGCGACGAAGCGCCGCGCCCGGCCCACGAGCTGGGGGAGCTGGATCCCTAGGTGAGCCGCCGCTCCGACGACGACGGCGATGGCGACCCCGACGATCCCGAAGGGACCCGCGAGGAGGATCGCCCCGATGATGATGGCGGTGTTGTAGGCGACCGGCGCGAGACCCGCGGCGAGGAAGCGTTCCTGGCTATTGAGGACTGCCGTGGCGACGGTCCCGAGGGTGAGGAGGACGGTCGAGAGGAGGAGGATTCGGGTGAGATCGGTGGCCATGGCTTGCTGCTCGGGCGGAAACCCGGGCCCGACGAGGGGCAGGATCGCCGGCGCAGCGATCGCAGCGCCGAGGGCCAGAAGGCCGACGACCCCAAAGACGAGGGCGGCGACGGAGCCGGCGACGCGCCAGGCGCGAGCCCCCTGGTCGGTGGCGAAGAGCCCGCTCAGGACTGGAACGAGGGCGGACGAGAGGGCGCCTGCCGCCGCCAGCTGGAAGACGGCGTCGGGGATCCGAAAGGCTGCGAAGAAGGCGTCGAGTTCCGGGCCGGCTCCGAACAGGGCGCCGATGACGGCGACGCGAACCCAGCCCGTGAGGCGCGAGGCGAGGAAGGCGAGGGCCAGGCCCAGGCCGGCCCTGGCCAGCGGCCGTCGGGCGGTACTCATCGGCCGAGCGCTCCTGCGGCCGGCTACGGGCAGCTCGCCTGGTTCGGCTTCTTCACCTGGAGGACGACCGAGCTTCCCGGGGGCACACTCGTCCCCGGTGCCGGCGATTGGCCGACGACCCTCCAGTCGGCACCCGCCCCCGGCGGATCGAGCACTGGCTGGAGGCCAGCGGCTGCCACCGCCGCAGCGGCCTCGACCGCCGTCAGGCAGGCGTACGAGCCGACGCTGACCGGCTCGGCGCTCGCGCCGGGGCTTGGACACGGCCCCAGGTTCGGGTCGCACGATGGTGGCGGGCTCGGCGACGGCAGGACGATCGGGCACGTCTCGGTCGGCGGCCACGGCGCTCCCCAGGTCGCTCCATAGGGGCGGAAGCTGCCGTTGTAGAAGTAGCTCGTCCGCGTCTTCCTCGGTCCGCCGGCTACCCCCGGACCGCGTTCGGCCCGTCGGACCCAGTCCCGATCGTAGCGTTGCCAGGTCGGGAAGGCGGCATCGATCGCCACGAGAGCGTCCGGGTTGAGGAAGCCCCTCGTCTCCTTCGGGCCCGCGCAGCCGTCTTGCCAGAGGAGGCCCGTGGCGGCGTCGACGTCGACGGCGATCTTCGTGGTATCGACCTGCGTCGGCGCCGTGCCGGCGATGAAGATCTCCTTGACGGTCTTCGTCGAGAAGGGGCCCGGCAGCATGCCGCTGAAGGCGTCGACGGTGGCCTCGACGATCCCTCGCGGGCGGCGGAAGTCGACGATCGGTGTCCCCTTCGTGACCGCGTTCATGAACTCCTGCCAGAGGGGCGTCGGTGCCTCGAGGGAGAAGAGGCCCCCGGCTGGCGAGTTGTCGCTGTTGCCCATCCAGACGAGGGTGGCGATCGCTGGTGCCTTCGGGTCCTCGGGCGGTGCCACGTAGCCGACCGACATGAGGTCCTTCGTGTCGTTCGTCGTGCCGGTCTTGAGGGCTGCTGGGCGACGCCGCCCGCCGTCGGTGAGGCGCGCCTGGCCCCAATACGGGTTGACGGCCGGGTTCGTGTTCCCCGCGAGGATGTCGGTGATGATGTAGGCCGCCTGGGGACTGGCGACAGGTTCTCCCGTCGGGGGCCGATCGGTCGTTGGCCAGACGCGGTTCCCGGACGAGTCGTAGACCTCCAGGATCGTCCGGCGGGGCATGAGGACGCCACCGTTGGCGATGGCGCCGTAAGCGCCCAAGAGGTCGATCGGGTGGACCTCGAGGGTTCCGATGGCGATCGAGACGCCCGCCGGGTTCCGATCCTGCTGGAACTGGATCCCGAATCGCTGGGCGTTGGCGAAGACGTGATCGGGGCCGATCATGGCGGCGGCCTTGATGGCCGGGATGTTCAGGGAGAACTGGAGCGCCTGTCGGAGGCGGAGTGGCCCACGCTCGAGCCCGTCAGCGTCGGTCGGCGTGTAGCCGCCGCCGAAGTCGGTGACGACGTCCATGAAGGCCGTCGCCGCGGTCAGGATCCGGTCGTCGATGCCGGTGATGTAGTTGATCGGCTTGAAGGCCGATCCCGGTTGGCGCCAGCCGTCGGCGAGGACGTCGAACTTCGGCTGGAACTGCTTCGTCGCCTTCGGGGCGTAGTAGTCGGCGCTGCCGACGTAGGCGAGGACGTCCCCGGTCCGGTAGTCGATGGCCGCCATCGCCCCGTTGTGGATCGAGGCGCCCCGGAGCTTCGTGATCCACGACCGGTTCGGCACCCCGACGCTCTTGAGGCAGGCGGGGGTGTCCTTCTGGTGGGGACAGATGACGGCCGCCTTCAGCCAGCGCTCGGCGGTCTGCTGCATGCCGAGGTCGAGGGTCGTCACGACCCGATACCCGCCGCTGTCGACGGCCGGGCAGCTGTCCGCCTGGGCGGTCCCGCAGAGGATGGCCCCGAGATCGTGACGGACCTGCCACACGAAGTGGGGGGCCTTCCAGACGGGCACCGTCTGGGGCGCCAGGATGACCGGTTCCAGCTTCGCCCGGTCGTAGTCGCTCGGCGAGTGTCGTGCCCCGGAGAGGACACTGCGGGTCTTCATGAGCTCGAGGATGTAGTTCCGGCGCTGGACGATCGGGGTATCGGCCGGCACGACGAGCTGGACCTTGTCGGGAGGGCAGGCGCCCTCGGCGTCGACCGGGACCGTACACTCTTCGACGGCGTTCTTGACGAGGTCGTACTGGGAGGGAGCCTGGGGAATGCCGGCCAGGATCGCGGCCTGGGCGAGGGTGAGGTCCTTGAGGTCCTTCCCGAAGTAGCTTCGGGCTGCGGCGGCGACGCCGTAGCTCTGGTTGCCGTAGTAGTTCGTGTTCAGGTAGTAGGTGATGATCCGCTCCTTCGCCGCCTCGACGGAGCCGTGCTCCTGGGTCAGGAGCTCCTGGGTGAGTCGGACTGCCTGCACGATCTCCTTGACCTTGCGCTCGTAGCGGGAGCCGGCAAGGACCTCTTCCGGCAGGAGGAGCTGGCGGACAAGCTGCTGGGTGATCGTCGAGGCGCCGCGCTCGTTGCCGCCGATGGTGCTGATCGCGGCCGAGACGATCCCGACGACGTCGAAGCCGGCGTTGTCCCAGAAGGTCTTGTCTTCGATGGCGGTCGTGGCGTCGAGGAGCTCCGGCGGAATCTCGTCGAAGGTGACGACCTCGCGCCGATCGGAGCCGAAGCGGGCCAGCTCGGTCTGGCCCGTCCGGTCGACGACGATCGTCTGCTGGGAGAAGCGGACGTTGTCGAGGGTCGTGACCGGGTCGGGGAGTCCGGCAACGATGTTGTTGTAGGCGACAGCGGCAACGGCGAGCCCGGCGAGGCCGAGGGTGACGAAGCTGCCGAAGAGCAACAGAGGGAGACCGATGGCGAAGGCGCGGAGGGCGCCGCGCCCGCCGCCGGGGTGCCGCAGCGATCCGTTCCGCCGTCGGCGCTGACGCCGCACGAGGCTGGTCTGCATGCCAAGGAGGGACGATAGCACAGCCCTCGAGACGGCCCTCGATGGTGTCGGGCGGCTCGTGTCCGTCTCCGGGCCGAGCCTGATACGCTCACCGGGTCGGGGGCGGGCTACGCAGGAAGGAGGCGGCGATGTTCTATACCCACGGCCGGTGGACGGTTCGAGCAGGACGGGAAGATGAGTTCGTCGCGCTGTGGCGGGCGTTCGCCGAGTGGGCTGCCGCCCACCTCCCGGACGCCCGATGGGCCGTTCTCTCGAGAAACCGCGATCGCCCGAACGAGTTCGTGAGCTTCGGCCCCTGGCCAACGCTCGAGGCGATCGACGACTTCCGGAGCCGACCCGAATTCGCCGCCGCCCTGGCCGGGATGCGGCCGCTCTTGGACAGCGTTGAGACGGCGACCCTCGAGGAGGTCGTGGTCGTCGGCGAGCCGGGCTAGCCGGGCTCGGAGGGCGGGCAGCGTCGAGCCGGGGAGGTGGCGGGGCCCCGGCACCTCCGGGGGACAGGACGAATGGGTGGGCCGTCGACAGACCGACCGGTCGGTCGGTAGACTGGTCGCCGTGACGGGCCAGTTCTCCGGGCGATCCCTCGCTGAACGCTCCCGCCGCCGGCGAGAGCGGATCCTCGACGCGGCTGCCCACGTCTTCGGCCGGGCCGGCTACCGCGACGCCGCCGTCGACGACATCGCTCGCGAGGCGGAGACGAGCAAGGGTGGGATCTACTTCCACTTCCCGACGAAGGAGTCGATCTTCATCGAGCTCATCCGCTCGACGGCCGATCGACTCCTGGCGAAGGTCGAACGCGAGGTGGCCCGCGAGAGCGACCCGGTCCTTCAGGCCGACGCGGCGATCCACACCGTCCTTCGGACCTTCGCCGGCCACCGCTCGATGGCCCGTCTCCTCCTCGTCGACGCCCTCGGCGCGGGGCGACCGTTCCGAGCCGAGCTCCTCCGCCTCCACGAACGGTTCGGTGACCTCATCGCCGGCTACCTCGAGCGGGCGGTCGCCGACGGGGTCATCGCGCCCCTTGACACGAGGGTCGCCGGGGCGGCCTGGTTCGGGGCGATCCACGAAGTCGTCCTCCGCTGGCTCGTCGCTGATCGGCCACCGCCTCTCGAGACCGCCTACCCAACCCTCCGTCTCGTCCTGTTGCGGAGCGTCGGCGTGCCCGAGGAACGGCTGGCGCAGCTGCCGGACCGATGAACGACCGCAAGCGCCTCGGGGCTGCCGTCGTCGAGAAGCCGGGCCTCTTCGCCGACGGGGCACCGGCCGAGCCTGGCCCCAGGGAGCCGACCGTCGCGGACGGAGGACGGACCGACGGCGGTGACGGCTTCGGGGCGAACGTCGCCTCGATCCTGGGGCCTGAACGCGGAGCCCGTCCCGGAGGTACGAGGGGGCCGATCCTCCCGGCCGAACTCGACGCCGACCTGGTGGCCGAGCTGACCACCCTCCACCGGCAGGCGCCCTCGGCCCGGCTCGTCGTCGCCTCCCTGCCGATCGATGAGGTCGACCCGATCGAGCTCGTCCGGGCTGCCCTCGCCGCCCGCGAGAGCGTCGCTCTCTGGTCCCAGCCGGCTGGCCAGACGATCGTCGGCATCGGCGCGGCGATGGAGATCGCCCTCGAGGGCCCGGATCGGTTCAACGACGCCGCCCGGGCCTGGCGCGCCGTCGCTGCCGACACCGTCGTCGGAGGATCGGCGGCGGCCTCACCCGGAGCGTGGCCGATTCTCCTCGGCGGGGCCACCTTCGCGCCGACCCCTTCGAAGGATCCCCGCTGGCGGGGCTTCGAGACGGGCTGGCTCCGCCTCCCACGCCTCATCGTCCGCTCGACCGATGGCGGTTGGTCCGCCGGGGCGTCGATCCTCATCGACGACCCATCGGCGGTCGAGGTGGCCATCGTCGGGCTTCATGACCTGCTCCGACGGCTCGTGTCCGGTGGGCCGGATGCTCGGCCGCGGGGGACGGCCGAGGCGGCGGAGGCGGCCCTGCCCCTCCTCCGGCGAGCCGGCGGGCAGCCCGACAGGCGGGCCTGGGAGGCCGCCGTCGCCCGGGCAGCCGGGGCGGTGAGCCGGGGGAGGATCGACAAGCTCGTCCTCGCCCGACGGATCGACGTCGCGGCGAGCGATCCGTTCGACGTTCCGGCGACGCTCCGGAGGCTCGCCGCGGTGGCTTCGAGGGCGACGATCTTCGCCTTCAGCCCGACCGAGGCTCCCGAGCGCGTGTTCATCGGCGCCTCGCCGGAGCGGCTCGTCGAGGTGCGGGGCCGCGCGTTCCGGACGATCGCCCTCGCCGGAACGATCGGCCGGGGGCGCGACCCCGAGGAGGACGATCGGCTGGCGGCGACGCTCCTCGCCTCGGAGAAGGATCGCGAAGAGCACGCCATCGTCGTGGCGATGCTCCGCTCAACCCTCGAGCCCCTCGCCGAGCGACTCGACGTGGGCCGGAGCCCCGAGGTCGTCCGACTTCGGACGGTCCAGCACCTGGCGACGCCGATCGCCGGTCGGCTCCGGGACGGGGAGGGGATCCTCGGCCTCGTCGGGCGTCTCCATCCGACGCCGGCCGTCGGGGGCTGGCCGCGGGAGGCGGCCCTTGCCCTCCTCGCTGAGGAGGAGCGCCTCGACCGCGGCTGGTACGCAGGCCCGATTGGCTGGGTCGGTGCCGACGGCGACGGAGAGTTCGTCGTCGGGATCCGGTCGGGGGTCGTGGACGGCGACCGGGCGAGCCTCTTCGCCGGCTGCGGGATCGTCGCCGATTCGGAGCCCGAGCGGGAGTGGGAGGAATCCGAGCTGAAGCTGGCGGCCCTGGCCGAAGCCCTCGGGCGGTTCGATGGCGGGGAACGGGTGGACCGTGAGGAACGGTTCGACCGTGGGGAACGGTCCGAAGGCGAGGAGATTCCATGACGGGCGGGACACCGGCCGAGCCTCTTCGAGCCTTCGCCGAAGCCCTCGTCGGGGCCGGGGTCCGGGAGGCGGTCGTCTGCCCGGGCTCCCGCTCGACCCCGCTTGCCCTCGCCCTCCGGCTCCAGCCGGCTCTCCGGGTCCTCGTCCACCTCGACGAGCGCGCCGCCGGCTACTTCGGGCTCGGGTTGGCGCGCGCGGTTCGGCGCCCGGTCGTCCTGCTCGCCACCTCCGGGACAGCCGCGGCGAACTTCGGGCCGGCGGTCGTCGAGGCCCGCCACGGACGGGTCCCGCTTGTCGTCGTGAGCGCCGATCGGCCTCCGGAGCTTCGGGACCGGGGTGCGAACCAGACGATCGACCAGATCCACCTCTTCGGACGCCAGGTGAAGTGGTTCGTCGAGCTGCCGGTCCCGGAGGCCGACCCGCTCGCCGAGGCCCACGTCCGGTGGGTCGCCGCTCGAGCCGTGGCGACGGCCGCCGCTCCGCCAGCCGGGCCGGTCCACGTCAACTGGCCCTTCCGCGAGCCCCTCGTCCCGACGGGGCGTCTCGTCCCGACGGGGCGCCTCGCCGCCGACGAGCTGGCCGAGCCGCACACCCGAGTCGTCGAGGGGGTGACCCTGCCCGACGAGGCCAGCCTTCGCGAGCTTTCAGATCGCCTGCGGGCCGCCGAACGGCCGCTCGTCGTCTGCGGGCCGATCGACCGCCCGGGCTTCGCAGAGGTCCTCGTCGACCTCGCCGCCGTCCTCGGGGCCCCGGTCGTCGCCGACGGGCTGGCGAACCTGCGGACAGGGCGCCACCGGCGCGAGAACGTCATCGCCCACGCCGATCTCGTCCTTCGGTCGGCGGTGGTCCGGGCGGCCCTTCGGCCCGACCTCGTCCTCCGCTTCGGCGGCACGTCAACCTCGAAGACCGTCCTCGGCTACCTGACCGAAACGGCGGCGGAGCAGATCGTCGTCGACGACGGCGGCTGGAACGAGCCGACGCTCCTGCCGGGGACGATCGTCCACGCCGATCCGGTGGCTTTCGCTGGGGCCCTCGGCGAGGCGAGCGGCTCGGCGATGGGGCCGGCTCGCCACCCCGGCTGGCTGGATCGCTGGCGGGAGCTCGACCGTCGGGCGGCCGCGGCCGTCGGGGCGACCGTTGGCGACCTGGGCGAGGCCTTCGAAGGGGAGGTCTTCGTCGGCCTCGCCGACCGGCTCCCGGAGGGAACGATCGTCTACGTCGGGAACTCGATGCCGGTTCGGGATCTTGATGCCTATCTTTCGGGCGGGCCGCGGTCGATCCGCTGGCTCGGCAACCGCGGGGCGAGCGGGATCGACGGGGTCGTCTCCTCCGCCCTCGGAGCGGCGGCGGGCGGCGATCCCGTCCTCGCCGTCGTCGGGGATCTCTCCTTCCTCCACGATCTCAACGCCATCGCGACGGCGCCCCTCGACGGCCTGCGGGCGACGATCGTCGTCGTCGACAACGACGGCGGCGGGATCTTCTCGTTCCTGCCCCAGGCGACGACGGAGCGCCCGGAGGTTGGGCTGCCGGCCCACTTCGAGGAGCTCTTCGGGACGCCCCACGGCGTCGACCTCCTCGGGGTCGCTCGAGCCCTCGGGGCCGAGACCGAGGAGCTCGTTCCCGGGCGGGTCGGCGAGGCGGTCGCCCGGGCCGTCGCGGCGAGTCTCGAGCGGCCGGCGATCCGGGTCCTTCGGCTGCGGACGGACCGGACCCGGAACGTCGAGCTCCACCGGCGGATCGCGGATGCGGTGCGGCTGGCGGTCGAGGGGGCCCTGGTCGGGGCGGAGGGATCGCCGCGCGGTGTCGCCGAGGTGGGTTCCTCTCGTCCATACAGCAAGCAGTGAAGGTGCGGTCGATGACAGACGAACGCCAGGTTCGCTGGACGGCGGTCCAGACCTACGAGGACATCCGCTACGAGCACTCCGGCACCGGAATCGCCAAGATCACCATCAACCGGCCGGAGGTCCACAACGCCTTCCGGCCGAAGACGGTGCGCGAGCTCATCGACGCCTTCCGGCGGGTCCGAGACGACGCCTCGATCGGGGTCGTCCTCTTCACCGGAGCGGGAGAGCAGGCCTTCTGTTCGGGCGGCGATCAGCGTTACAAGACGATCGCCGGCTACGCCGACGAGGACGGGATCGCCCGTCTCAACGTCCTCGACCTCCAGCGGCTCATCCGGAGCCTGCCCATTCCGGTCATCGCCCTCGTGAACGGCTACGCCATCGGGGGCGGGCACGTCCTCCACGTCATCTGCGACCTGACGATCGCCGCCGAGAACGCCATCTTCGGCCAGACGGGTCCGAAGGTCGGCTCCTTCGACGCCGGCTACGGGGCGACGATGCTGGCCCGGATCGTCGGTCACAAGAAGGCCCGCGAGATCTGGTACCTCTGCCGCCAGTACACGGCCAGGGAGGCGCTCGAGATGGGGCTCGTCAACGCCGTCGTTCCCCTCGCCGAGCTCGAAGCCGAGGGGATCCGGTGGGCGAACGAGATCCTCGAGAAGAGCCCGACGGCGATCCGCTTCCTCAAGCGGGCCTTCAACGCCGACGTCGACGGGCTCGCCGGTCTCCAGGAGCTGGCCGGCGACGCCACGATGCTCTTCTACATGACCGAAGAATCCCACGAGGGGAGTCGGGCCTTCCTCGAGAAGCGACGGCCCGACTTCTCGAAGTTCCCGCGGCGGCCGTGACGACGGGGGCCGAGGGGGCCGGGCGCCCGGGCAAGCTCGCCGCCTGGCGGCTCGCCATCCGGCTGCCGACCCTCCCGGCTGCCGTCGGTCCGGTCCTCGTCGGCCTCGGGGTTGGTCTCGGGGAGGGCGTCTTCCGGCCGGTCCCGGCACTCCTCTGCCTCGTCGTCGCCGTCCTCCTCCAGGTGGCAGCGAACCTGGCGAACGATCTCTTCGATTTCCGACGGGGGGCCGACACGGCCGATCGGCTCGGCCCGCCCCGGGCGGCGGCCCTCGGCCTCTTGACCGAGCGAGAGCTCCTCGTCGGGACGGGGGTCGTGCTCGCGGCCGCTGCTGGGGCCGGCCTGGGGCTCGTCGCCATCGGCGGGCCGTTGCTCGCCGCCCTCGGCATTGCCGCGATCGTCGCCACCCTCGCCTACACGGGTGGGCCGTTCCCGTACGGCTACCGGGGTCTCGGCGAGGTCTTCGTCTTCGTCTTCTTCGGGCTCGTGGCGGTTGCCGGGACGGCGTACCTCCAACTCGGTTCCTGGCCATGGTTGGGGTTCGCGGCGGCGGTCCCGGTCGGCTGCCTCGTGACGGCGATCCTCGTCGTGAACAACCTCCGTGACGTCGAGGCGGACGCTCGGGCGGGGAAGGTGACCCTCGCGGTCCGCTTCGGGGCGTCCTTCGCGCGGGCCGAGTACGTGGCTCTCTGGGTCGTCGCCTTCGTGGTTTCGGTAGGGCTGGTCGTCGGCGGTGCGGTGGGCTGGCCGGGGCTCCTGCCGCTCCTCGTCGTGCCGCTCGGCTGGCGGCTCGTGCGGGCCGTCCTCGATTTCCGTGATCCGCGGCAACTCAACCCGGTACTGCGCCGAACGGCCCAGGCTCAGCTCGTGTTCTCATCCCTCCTCGCCCTCGGGTTGGCGCTCGGTGGTGGCGGGTGAGGATCGGCGTGGCGCGGGGACGGGGCCGGCCGTGACACGGTCGGCGAGCAGAACGGGCCTCCGCGCGTTCGCTGTGGCGGCCGTGCCAGTGTCAGCGAACAAAACGCGCGTCGTCGGGGTGCCCGCTTTCGCGGTGATGCTCTCAGCGAACATGACGGCCCTCGTCCGGGCGCGCGCATTCGCGGTGACGCTCTCAGCGAACAAAACGGGCGTTCGGGACGCGCCTGGTCGCGTTCTGTTCGGCCACGGTGTCATAGGAGCGAGCGCCGAGGCCGGGACCGGGGTTCTGTTCGGCCAGGGCGTCATCCCGGGCGCGGCGGGCGGCAAAACCCGCGTTCTGTTCGCTCGGCGTGTCAACCGAGGGCGTTCGGCGGTCCGGACCGACGTTCCGTTCGGCCTGCGTGTCACCGTCAGGGGCCCGGATCCGGGCTGAGGTGCGAGAGCGGTGGCCACCATCGTCGACGTCCGGCTGGAGCCGGTTCGCCTGCCCTTCCGCGTTCCGGTGCGGCTCGGTCCCGACCAGGCGGAGGCCCGAGACCTCCTCCTCGTCGGCGTCGCCAGCGACGAGGGGCCGGCGGGCTGGGGCGAGGTCGTCGCCCTGGCGCCGATGCGGGACCTCGTCGCGCTCGCCCGGGATCTCCGGGAAGCCCTCCTCCGGCGGCCCGTCGATCCGGGCGCGGAGGGTCTTGAAGCCGGAGGGACGCGTGGTGACCGGGGGCCGCATGGCGATCGACGGCCGCACGGCGACCGAGGGCCGCACGGTGACCTGCGCCGGACCGCGTCGTCGGTGACCGCATTCGGGGACCCAGTGGGGCTCGCCGGCGAGGGCCCGGCCGGGCGGGCCGTCCGGGCCGGGTTCGAGACCGCCCTCCTCGATCTCGTCGGGCGTCTCGCCGGCCGCCCCCTGGCCGCCCTCTTGGCCGAGTCCGTCCGGGGCGCCGTTCCCGTGAACGGGTTCGTCGACGCGACGGGCCTCGCCCCGGCGGCCGTCGCCGACCGCTGCCGCGCCATCACCGAGACGGGGATCCGGACGCTGAAGCTGAAGGCGGATCCTCGCCTCGACCGCACCCTCCGTGTTCTCCGTGCCGTGCGAGCTGCCGTCGGCCCCGACGTCGCCCTCCGGCTCGACCTCAACGGACTGCTCCCGCAAGCCGAGGCGGCGGACTGGCTTCGGGCCCTCGGGTGGGCTGAGCTCGAGTACGTCGAGCAGCCGATCGCGCCCGAGGAAGGTCCCGAGGCCCTGGCCAGGCTCCGCCGAACCTCCCCTGTCCCCATCGCCGCCGACGAAGCCGTCACCGACGCGGACGCGGCCGAGGTCCTTCTCGCCGCCGGCGCCTGCGACGTCCTCGTCGTCAAGCCGAGCCGGGTCGGCGGGCCCCGGGCGGCCCGGGCCATCGCCGCTGCGGCGGCCGAGCGGGGGATCGACGTCGTCGTATCGACCCTCTACGAGACCGGCATCGGCCTGACGGCCGCCCTCCAGGTCGCGGCCACCCTCCCGGGCGGGCGAGCCCACGGCCTGGCCACCCTCGAGCTCCTCGCCGACGACCTCATCGAGGAGGGTCCCGACGTGCGCGACGGAGCGATCGCCCTGCCGTCGGGACCCGGCCTCGGTGTCGGTGTCGACACGGCGGCCGTCGCTCGATACCGCACCGGTGGGGCCGACGAGGAGGGGCCATGAGCGAGGACGTCCGTGGCGGCGGAGCGGCCGTCCGACGCCCCGATCCGCTCCTCGTGGCCGCCCGCCGCTGGCCCACCCGAACGGCCCTCCTCGCCGGCGAGGAACGGATCGACTACCGAAGCCTCGCTGCCCGGGCGGCGGCCGCCGCCGATGCCCTCCGACGGCTCGGGGTCGAGCCCGGCCACCGCGTCGCCCTCCTCGCCGCCGACAGGGCCGAGACCATCGTCCTCATCCACGCCGTGCGGCTCGCGGGGGCCGTCCTCGTTCCCCTCCAGCGGCGGGCTCCGGCCCCCGAACTCGAGCCCCTCGTCCGGCGGGTGCGGCCGATCCTTCTCGTCCACGACGCGACGACGGCACCCGTCGCCTCGGCCGTGGCTGCGGCGACGGCGATTCGCCTCGTCGACTGGCGCGCCCTCGAGACGGCGGTCGACGGAGGCGGGCCCGCTCGCCTACCGGCGTCGCCGAGGCTAGTCCTCGACCGCCCGGGCGCCATCCTCTTCACCTCGGGCACGACGGGTCTCCCCAGGGCCGTTCTCCTCAGCCATCGGGCCCTGATCGCCAGCGCCCACGCCTGGAACGCCTTCCTCGAGCCTCGGGCCGACGACCGATGGCTGGCGACGCTCCCGCTCGCCCACGTGGCCGGGCTCGGGATCGTCCTTCGGGCGACCCTCGCCGGGCTGTCGATCGTCCTCCACGAGCGCTTCGACCCGACCGCGGTTCTCCGCGACCTGGCACGGGCGAAGGTCAGCCACGTCTCTCTCGTGCCGACCCAGTTGGAGCGGCTCCTCGAGGCGGCCGGTCCGGGCCCGATCGCCGCACCGGCCCTCCGAGCGGTCCTCCTCGGCGGGGCGCCGATCCCGCCCGATCTCGTTCGACGGGCCTTGGGGCGGGGATTGCCGATCGTCCCCACCTACGGGTGCACCGAAGCCGCCTCCGGCGTCACCGCCCTCCCGGTGGCCGAGGCTGCCGCCTTCCCGGGGTCGAGCGGCCGGCCCCTGCCGGGCCTCCGGCTCCGCATCCTCCGCGACGACGGCGCCGAGGCGCGTCCCGGCGAGGTCGGCGAGATCGTCGTCACCGGGCCGACCCTCTTCGACGGCTACGTCGACGACCCCGAGGCCACCGCCCGGGTCCTCCGCGGCGGCTGGTTCCACAGCGGCGACCTCGGCAGCCTCGATGTCGACGGGCGGCTCGTCGTCGCTGAACGACGGATCGATCGGATCATCTCGGGTGGGGAGAACGTCTCGCCGACCGAGGTCGAGCTCGTCCTCGCCGCCCACCCCGAGGTCGCCGAGGTCGTCGTCGTCGGCCGTCGCGACCCGATGTGGGGGAGCGTCCCCGTCGCCGCGGTCACCCTCCGGCCGGGGAGCCGCCTGGCCGAGGCGCCCGCGGAGACGGTCGAGGCCGAGCTCGTCGCCTTCGCCCGAGAGCGCCTGGCTCCCTTCAAGGTGCCGAAGCGGATCGTCCGACTCGACGCGATCCCCCGGACCGGGTCGGGCAAGGTCCGCCGTCCCCTCGTCGCCGAGCTCATCGAGCGGGCCGAGGCGACCAGCAGAACCGGGGCGGGCCGCGCCTCAGGGGCGGGCTCGTCCGGCGGCCGGGTCAGCGGAGGAGGGCCTGGCCCGTTGGTGGTCGGCGAAGTCACGATCGTCGAGGTCCTCCGACCCGACGGGGCGATCGTCCTCGTTCGACAGTGGGGCAGCGGGCCGCTCCTCCTGCTCCTCCACGCCACCCTCTCGAGGGCGGCCGACTACGACGCCCTCGCCGTGCGCCTCGCGACCGACTTCACCGTCCTCGCCGTCGACCGGCGCTCGGCCGGGGCCAGCCGGGAACGAAGCCAGGCAAACCGCTCGGGGCGAACCGCCGATCGCGACGCCCTCGAGCCCATCGATGTCGGCGTGCACGTCGAGGACCTCGTCGCCGTCCTGGAGGCCGTCGCCGAGGGCGCGGGCGGGGATGCCGCGGCACACGTGCCGCCGGCCCTCGTCGTCGGGCACTCCTTCGGGGGCGTCGTCGGGCTCGAACTCGCCGCCCGGCGGCCCGACCTCGTGGCCGGTCTCTGGCTCTTCGAGCCCCCGTACGTGGCCGCCGCTCCGGCGGCCGTTCGGCGGGCCATGGCCGAGATCGGCGACCGCCTCCGGGCAATCGCTGTTCGCGACGGCATCGAAGCCGCGGGTCCGGCCTTCCTGGCGGCCGTGGCGGGCGTGGATCCGTCCGAGCTGTCCGAGGGAGCGAGGCGGCGAGCGGCAGCAGAGGCGCGTTCGGCCCTCGCCGATGCCGCCCTCCGGGGGCTCGACCTGGCCGGTCTTCGTCGGATCGCGGCTCCCGTCACCATCGCCCTCGGTGAGCGGAGCCCGTCCTGGTATCGAGCGACGGCGAAGGGGCTGGCACGGCGCATCGCTGGGGCGACACTCGTGACGCTCCCCGGCCTCGACCACCTCGGCCCGCTCAGGGCTCCCGGCCTCGTCGCCGAGGCGATCACGGACTGGGTCGCGAGGCTCCGTGCGAGCTGAGCCGGCCCGGCGGCCGTGCATCGGATCAAGCGAGGATCGACGGCGACCATCAGTGCGGTACGATCCCGGCCCGATCGCTGGCACCAGAGGAGGGCGAACGATGCTCCGCGAGTTCCGTGACTTCCTCATGCGAGGGAACGTCGTCGACCTGGCCGTCGCCGTCGTCATCGGCGGTGCCTTCGGCACGGTCGTCCTAAGCTTCACCCAGGACATCCTGACGCCCCTTCTCGGGCTCGTCGGGGTGCCCGACTTCAGCATGCTGAACGTCCCCGTCGGCACCGCCACCGTGCGCGTCGGGGTGTTTCTCAATGCCGTGGTGAGCTTCGTCCTCGTCGCCGGGGCGATCTACTTCCTCGTCGTGCGCCCGATGGCGGCCATCGAGGCGGCTCGGGGACGCCCGACGCCGCCGGCCCCGACCATGAAGACGTGCCCGGAGTGCGCCTCCGAGATCCCCATCGCTGCTCGCCGCTGTCCGATGTGCACCCAGCCGCTCCCGGAGACGGTGGCCTGAGCCCGGTGGCCTGAGCCCCTCAGAGCGGGTTCGCCGCCCGCGCCGCCGGAAGGTGCCCGGGATCCGGAGCCCGGGATCCGGAGGTCACCCGCCCGCAGCCGCAGCGAGCCGCTCAGGTGCGGCCGAGGGCGCGACGGACCGCCCGGGCCAGGGCGTCGCCGCTGAAGGGCTTGGCGAGGAAAGCGGCGCCGGTGCCGACGACGCCGCGACCCACGACGGCGTTCTCGGTGAAGCCCGAGACGTAGAGAACCCGGAGCCCCGGCCGCCCTGTGGCGAGGCGTTCGGCGAGCTGGTGGCCCTGGAGGCCGGGCATCGTGAGGTCGGTGACGAGGAGGTCGATGGCACCGCCGAAGCTTCGGGCGACGGCGAGGGCCTCGTCCGCATCGGAGGCTTCGAGGACCCGGTAGCCGAGGCGGTCGAGGGTCCTGGCGGCGAAGCGCCGGACCGCCTCTTCGTCCTCGACGAGGAGGATCGTCTCCGACCCCCCGGGCGCCTGTCTGCCCGGCGCGGCCGGGACGCTCTCGGCCTCGTCCTCGATTCTCGGCAGGTAGACCTTGAAGCTCGTCCCGTGCCCGGGCTCGCTATAGACGTAGATCGAGCCCCCCGACTGCTTCACGATCCCGTAGACCGTCGCCAGTCCCATCCCCGTCCCTCGGCCCGGGGGCTTCGTCGTGAAGAAGGGCTCGAAGATCCGGCCCTTCGTCGCCTCGTCCATCCCGGTCCCCGTGTCCGACACGGTCAGGACGACGTGCGGGCCAACGGTCGCCTCGATGTGTCGAGCGACGTAGTCGGCGTCGAGATCCACGTTCGCCACCTCGATGTGGAGCCGCCCGCCCTCGGGCATCGCGTCGCGAGCGTTGACGGCGAGGTTGACGATGACCTGCTCGAACTGGGAGGGGTCGACCCGGATGCGCCCAACGCCGGGGGCGACGGCCGTGACGACCTCGATGTGCTCGCCAAGGAGCCGCCGGAGGAGGGGAGCGATCCCCTCGACGAGCTCGGCCGGATCGACGACGGCCGGCCGGAGGAACTGACGCCGACTGAAGGCGAGGAGCTGTCGGGTGAGCCCGGTCGCCCGGTCGGCGGCGGCGACGATCTGCTCGACGTCGGGGCGGTTCGGGTCGCCGGGCGGGAGGTTGGCGAGGACGAGCTCCGCGTAGCCGCGGATGGCGGTCAGGAGGTTGTTGAAGTCGTGGGCGATCCCGCCGGCGAGCTGGCCGACGGCCTCGAGGCGCTGGGCCTGACGGAGCTGGGCCTCCAGGAGCCGCTGGTCGGTGACGTCCTGCATCGTGCCCCGGATGCGGTGGACCCGGCCCGACGGGTCGCGCTCGGCGACCCCGTTGCTGACGACCCAGCCGTGGCTGCCGTCGGGACGGACGAACTCGAGCTCGAGGTGCCATGGCTCGCCCGTCGCCACGGCCCGCGCCACTGCCTCACCGACGAGGGCGACGCTCTCCGGCGTGAAGATCCGGCCGATGGCGTCGAGGTCGATCGCTGGACCCGACGGGTCGAGGCCGAGGATCCGGTACATCTCCGTCGACCAGGTCGCCCGGCCCGTCTCGGGGTCGAGGGTCCAGCTCCCGATCCGAGCGATCCGCTCAGCGAACTCGAGATCCCGGGCGGTCTGCTCGAGGCGGGCGACGAGATCGGGGCCCGGAGGGCCGGGCGCTTCGGGGCTGGGGTCGCGGGGCTCGGTGTCTCGATCGGGCATCGGCGTTCCTCCGGATCGCGGCGGTGCTGCCGGCAGACAGGGTAGATGGCGGGCCTCGGAAGCGTCGCCGGGGCCGGTGCCTCGGAGCAACCCGGCGTGGCCCCCAGACGGGCCGGGGCGAGCGCTACCATCCGAGGCTGGGCGTCCCGAGGCTGGACGTCCCGAGGCTGGGCGCCCCGAGGGGTCGGCCCCTGTTGAGATCGCGGGCTCAGAAAGGAGCGGCGAACCAGGATGCAGCTCGGCGTCATCGTCCCCCAGGGTTGGACCGGCGAGTACGACGGCTGGGAGCCGGCACGCGCCTGGGCCCGGACCGTCGAAGTCGCCCGGGCCGCCGAGCAGCTCGGCTTCGAGTCGATCTGGCTCTTCGACCACCTCCACACCGTCCCCGAGCCGAAGGACGAGCTCACCTTCGAGTCCTTCGTCGCCCTCTCGGCCCTCGCTCGAGAAACCGAGCGGGTCCGACTCGGCCAGATCGTCATCTGCAACGGCTTCCGGAACCCGGCCCTGACGGCAAAGATGGCCGGGACCCTCGACGTCGTCTCGGGCGGGCGCTACGAGCTCGGCATCGGGGCCGGTTGGAAGGAGGACGAGTGGCTCGCCTACGGCTACGGCTTCCCGCCGACCCGGGAGCGCCTCGCCGCCCTCGCTGACGGCCTCGAGGTCATCGTCCGGATGCTCACCCCCGGCCGAGCGACGTACGAGGGCCGCTATGCCCGGGTGGCGGGTGCCATCAACCTGCCCCGGGGGCTCCAGGAGCCCCGGATCCCGATCATCGTCGGCGGCAACGGGCCGAACGTGACCTGGCGTCTCGCCGCCCGCTTCGCCGACGAGCTGAATCTCGACGGGATGCGGCCCCCGGAGGTCGAGGCTGCCCTGCCGGTCATTCGATCCCGGTGCGAAGAGATCGGCCGCGACCCGGCCTCCCTCGCCCTCTCGGTCCACGTCTGGTGGGGCCGCCGCGACTGGCGGACGCCCGGCCGGGACCGGCGCGCTCTGCTCCGCGCCTATGCCGACCTCGGCGTCCGGCGGGTCATCGGCCTCCTCCAGGCGACGGCCACCGACGACCGGGCCCTCGAGGAGCTCGCCGAAGACGCTAATGCCGTGGGGCTATGAGGAGCGGCTGACCCGTCGTCCTCCGCCGGCCCGGCTCGGTCCCGCGGGGGGAGTCAGTCATTCGGCGCAGCAGGAGAGCTTCGAGACGTCCCGGCTGAAGGCCTGAGCCCCGATCTTCAATGCCTCGGCCATCGTCGGGTAGACGTGGACGAGGTCGACGAAGTCGCCGATGGTCGCCCCGAAGCGGAGCGCCATCGCCGCCTCGTGGAAGACCTCCGGCGCGGCCTCGCCGATCATGTGGACGCCGAGGACTCGCTCGTCGAGGGTCGAGGCGACGAACTTCACGAGCCCCTCGGTCCGGTGGATGGCGCCGGCCCGGGGGACGTGCTCGAGGGGCGTGACGGCGACGACGGCCGGCAGGCGGCGGGCGCGGACCTCGGCCTCGGTGAGACCGACCGTCCCGATCGGCGGGTCGGTGAAGACGGCCCGCGGGACGACCGCCCCGTCGAAGCGACGTCCCGCCCCGGCGAAGGCGTTCTCGGCGACGATCCGGCCCTGGCGGGCACCGACCGGGGTCGCCATCTGCGATCCGTGCTGGCGCCCGATGACGTCGCCGGCGGCCCAAATGTGGGGCTGGCTCGTCCGGAGTTCGGGGTCGACGAGGACGAAGCCCTCGGCGTCGGTGGCGACGCCGGCCGCCTCGAGGCCGAGATCGTCGGTGTTCGGCCGCCGCCCGGTGGCGACGAGGAGCCGCTCGCCGCGGACGATCCGTCCGCCCGTCGCGGTCTCGACGGCGACGGCGACCGAGCCTCCGTCGCCCTGCGCTCGCTCGATGCGGGCGCCCTCGATGACGTCGATCCCCTCGGCCCGGAAGGCGGCCGCCAGGGCCGCACCAAGCTCGGGTTCGAAATCGCTCAGGAGGCGCGACCGGGCGATGACGCTGACCGAGCTCCCGAGACGGGCGAAGAGCTGGGCGAGCTCGGCGGCGATGTAGCCGCCGCCGAGGACGACGAGGGAAGAGGGGATGTCGACGAGACGACCGTCCTGGTCGGCGTCGAGGAGGTCGCTCGTCAGGAAGGGAACCTCGGCGAGGCCCGGGATCGGCGGGATCTCCGGTCGGGAGCCGCTGGCGATGAGGACCTGGCCCGGGCGGAAGGTCGTCCCGCCGACGGCGATGCTCGTCGGGCCGATGAAGCGGGCCTCGCCGCTGACGACCTCCACACCGTCGAGGGCATCCGCGACGGCAGCGTACTTCTTGGCCCGGTAGGCGTGGACGACGGCGTCCTTCTGGGCGACGAGGCGCCCGATATCGATCTCGATCCGAGCTGGCGCAAGACCCTCGTAGCGGGGGTGGGCAGCCTCGTGAACGATGCGGGCCGCCTCGATGAGGTTCTTCGAGGGGAGGCAGCCCCGGTTGGCACAGGTCCCGCCGACGGTCCGCCGCTCGACCATGACGACCCGAGCCCCGAGGTCATGGGCGGCGATGGCAGCGGCGAAGGCCGTCGAGCCCGAACCGACAACGAGGAGATCGGGATCGGCGCTCACCGGCTCACTCCTCGGGGTCGCCGGCGGGCGACGTCGGGGTGAGGCCGGGCTCCAGCGGGCGACGGCGGCGCTCGAAGGCGTTGTAGCGGTGGCCGGCGGGTGGCCCGGCCTCGCGAACGGCCGCGGTGAGGCTCGCCCCCGGCACGTCTGCCCGGGCCCGAACGAGGGCGCTCCGCGAGGCGAGGTCAACGAGGGCGGCCTCGACGCCGGGCACCGCCTCGAGGGCCGTCTTGACCCGGACGACGCAATCATCGCAGGTCATCCCGCCAACGCCGAGCTCGACGAGGACGATCGGTTTCGTGGCTGACATCGTGCCATCTCCGTATACGTGAGATCGTATGCTCATGCTAGCATCCCGACCATCGATCCGCAGCGCGGCGATAGGTAGTTCGCCCCGCCTCGTCCTCCGGGAGCACATGACGGTCGGCCTGGCGCGCGCTCGTTGCGCGGCGGCCGGGGTTCCCGGGGCGCCGGTCGTCGCCGACGACGGCAGCTATCGGGGCGTCGTTACCGCCGAGAGCCTCGAGGCGGCCGACGAAACGACCGCCGTCGGAGCCCTCGTCATCGACAGTCCGACTGTCTCGGCCGACGACGGCCTCGACGACGCCCTCGGGGTCCTCGCCGACCACCGCCTGAGCTGGGTGCCCGTTCTCGACGCGGGGCGGCTCCTCGGCGTCCTCTCTGCCCGGGACATCATGACGGCCTACCGGCGAGCGCTCGCGGGGAGCGTCCGTCAGGTCCGCGGCGTCGCTGCCGGCGGCGTTCTCCTCGAGGCGGATCTCGGGCCCAGCTCGAACCTCGTCGGTCGGTCGATCGCCGACGTGCCCTGGCCGCGGGACGTCATCGTCGTCGCCATCGAACGCGACGGGAGACTCGTCGTGCCGCGCGGCGGGATCGTCTTCGAGGTCGGAGACCGGGTGTCGCTCTTCGCGGCATCGACCTCGGCCGAGGCGGCCCGGGTCCTCCTCGGGAGCGATGTGGCCGCGGAGGTCCCGGAGGCCCCGGCCGGCTGACTGCGCCGAGCAGTCGCCCCTCGATCTCAGTCTGGCCGAATGCGTCGGCGGACGGCCCAGGCTCCCGAGATGGCGGCACCGATGAGGAGGGCCACCGGCAGAGCGACCCCAATGAAACCGAGAAGCGCTGTCGTCCCGGCGGCCGCGAGGAGCGAGAGGCCGAGGCAGCAGACGAGGGGGACCGCAGCCATGGCCAGGGTCGCCTGAGCGCTCTTCACGCAAGCGGCCTTCATCGGTCGGTCCCCGGTTCCGGCTGGCCGGAGTCGCCCTCGGTGGCGAGGACCAGGCACGAGGAGAGTCGGGCGGCATTGTCGCGGACGATCGCCTCGCCGAGGTCGACGATCGTCCGGACCCGCTCGTCGACGAGGCGGTAGCGGGTGAAGCGGCCGTCGACCTCGCCGACGACATAGCCGCACCAGCGGAGACAGGAGAGGTGGCTCGAGACCCGGCCCTGGGCGAGCCCGAGCTCGGCGACGAGCTCGGTCACGGTCCGGGGGCGCTCCCGAAGGAGCTCGATGATCCGGATCCGGGTCGGGTCGGCGAGACCCTGGAAGAAGGCAGCCAGGCCCTTCGAGCGGGAGAGCGGGCCCCCTTCGCGGGCGGCGGCCGGGAGGTTGCGCTTCAGGATGAGGCCGGTGGTGAGTTCCTTTCGCATGCGCATACGATACGCCGTATCCGGAACGAGGTCAACCCGACCCCGCCCGCAGCGTCGCCAGGGCGCGCTACGATCGTCGCCATGGCGACCGTCTACGGTGCCGTCGAGGCCGGCGGCACGAAGTTCGTCTGCCTCGTCGGCTCGGGCCCCGACGACGTCCGCCGGACGACGAGGATTCCGACCGGCGAGCCCGGCCCCACCCTCGCGGCGGTCGTCGACTTCTTCCGGGCGGCCCTCGCCGCGGGCGAACCGATCGCTGCCATCGGCGTCGGTTCCTTCGGGCCCCTCGAGCTCCGGGCGAGCCACCCAAGCTACGGCCGCATCCTCCACACCCCGAAGCCCGGCTGGACCGGGGTCGACGTCATCGGCCCCCTCCGGGAGGGGCTCGGTCTGCCCGTCGCCTTGGAGACCGACGTGAACGCGGCCGCCCTGGCCGAGGGTCGCTGGGGCGCCGCCAGCAGCTGCCGGTCCTTCGTCTACGTCACCGTCGGGACCGGGATCGGGGGCGGGGCCGTCGTCGGCGGCCGCCTCGTCGGCGGTCTCGGCCACCCGGAGATGGGGCACCTCGGCGTCCCGCGGCTGACCGGGGACGACTTCGCCGGGACGTGTCGCTACCACCCCGACTGCTGGGAGGGCTTCGCCTGCGGCCCTGCCCTCGCCGCCCGCTTCGGTCAGCCTCCCGAGGCGCTCACCGGTGCCGATCTCGAGGCCGCTGTCCGGCTCGAGGCGGCCTACCTCGCCCTCGGTCTCCGGGCTCTCGTCTATACCCTCGCCCCCGAACGGATCGTCCTCGGCGGCGGGGTTCCCGAGCTCCCGGGACTCCTCGAGGCGACCCGGGCGGAGCTCGTCCGATGCCTCGGCGACTACCCCGGGCTCGGCGAGCACGGCAGCCAGGACTTCGTCGTCCGGCCGGCCCTCGGAGCCTGGGCCGGGGTCCTTGGTGCCCTCCTCGTTGCCGAAGGGGCGACGGCCGGGGGCTCGAGCTGACCGACGCCGCGGGGTAGCCGCCTCGGGTCGCCGCGTCGGCTCGTGGCCAGCCCGGCGGCGCTGGAACCGGCCTCACCCGGCTGCGCGATCCCGTCAGCTGTTCGCGTCCGAGCCGACGCGGAGGGAGGCGAGGACGAGGGCGAGGCCGAGGGCGATCGACCCGTAGGGCCAGACGTCGCCGAGCCCGAGGCCGGGGACGAGCCGTTCGAGGAGGAGGCCGAGGCCGAGAAGGATGAGGACGATCCCGAGGATCGGGAGGCCACGCTGGTCGCGGCGCCGGCGTCCGGGCTCGTGCGGACCCGAGGGCGGTGGGCCGGCCTCGGCGGTGGTCGGCGGTGCGGGTGGCGGCGTCTCTGGCGGCTCGCGATCGGGAGCCGTCGCTGGGCGGGGCGAGGTGGCCGGCTCGTCGGCGGTCGGGGCACCCCGGCCGACCGGGCCCGCGCCCTCGTCTTGGGGTCGGTCGATGGGTGCGCGTTCGGTCATCGGCAGGCCGGGTCGGTGTCGAGGGAGATCGAGCCGGCGTTCGCCGTCGTCGAGAGCTCGATCCGGACGCGAGCGGTCGCGTATTCGGCGTTCGTCCAGACGTTGCCACTCCGCGTCAGGCCCGGCAAGTCGAAGCCCCCGGTCGGGTTCTCGTTCGTCGTCAGCCGGAGACCGACTCCGGGCGGCGCGCAGAGGGCGATGGAGCCGGCGTTCACCGTCAGGCTGCCGGTCAGATCCGCGGCCGGAAGCCGGATGACGAGGGAGCCCGCGTTCACCGTTCCCGACAGGGAGCCGACGGTCGCCGCCTCGAGGTCGAGGGTCGCCGAGCCGGCCTTCAGGGTGAGGGAGGCCCGGTCGAGCCGGCTGGAGCCGGGATCGATGGTCGCCTCACCAGCGTTCAGGGTCACCGACAGATCGAGTGCCACCTCGGTCGGCAGGTCCACCTGCCAGCGCTCGGAGTCGCCGATGAGCCAGAAGACGCCCCGCCCCTCGTCCGTCGAGCGCACGGCGAGCCGCCCGGCGTCGGCCGAGATGGTCGGCCCTCGGCCGCCTGGAGCGGTCCCCGAGACCGACCAGCCCCTTCCTGGCCGGCCGGAGACGGTGAGCTCGCCGCAGGTGAGATTGAGGCTGACGGCAGCTCGGGGTTCGGCGAAGAGGCCGCTCTGGCTGGCGAAGGCGTCACCCCCCGGCCGGCCGCAGGCGAGCCCGATCCGCCCGATGTCGAAGCCCGCGCTCAGGACGCCGCCGAGGATGGCGCCGAGGGTCATCGCCACGAGGAGCCCCCCGATGGCCCGAGCCGGCGTCCCGCGGAGGAGGAGCGAGATCCCCCAGCCGATGAGGAGGAGGGGCCAGAGGTCGAACCAGGGGAGCTTGGCGGCGAGGAGGTTCGAGCGGATGGCGACGGGGACGAGCCCGAGGGTGACGAAGAAGACACCCCAGGCGAGGAGACGACCGTCGACGCGGATCACGACGTCCTCTGCTCCAGACAACCCGGATCGCCCTCCAGGGTGGGCGCTTCGGCCGGGTCACGCCAGATGATCGCCGATCGGGCGGCGGACCTCAAATCGAGGTGAGGTCCGACGGGGCGACTCGATCGGCGGCCGGTCGGCGTGGTAGCCTCCATCGGCGATCGGCGTCGAGGATGGGAAGGAGCGGCGCGGCGATGCGGTTCAGCGAATGGCGGGCGACGGCGCCCAGGAGGGAGGCGGTCTCGCCGACGGTCATGGCTGTCCTCGAGCCGGTTCTCGAGAGTCTCGGAGCCGGCCGCGACCCAGAGTGCTGGGTGAGCTGGGGGGACGACCCCGGTCTCCGCTGGACCCTCCTCGCCCCGACCCCGGCCGGTCTCGTCGAAGCGAGCGTTCGGGTGAACGTCCCGGGGGAGGGGCCCCGGGCGGCGGCGAAGCTCGTCCGCTGGCCGCGGGTCCAGATCGGCGACCTCACCGTCGAGAGTCAGGGTGGCCACCGCTTCGTCAGCCTCCAGGTCGAGGGGCTCGTTCTCCGGGGCGTCGATGGGGAGGCGGACCGGATCGCGGCCTTCGTCCGGCGGCTCCTGGACGCGGCCGACGGCCGGGCCGCAGCCGAGGCCAGCGCCGCGGCCCGCCCAGGCCGGGGCCGCCGCCATCGCTCGGCGTCCGGCGGCGATTGAGGCGGTCCGCGTCGAGTGTCTGGGGCGGGCCTCCGTCAGGCCCTCGCCCGCTTCGTCGCTCGCCTCCTCGTTCGCTCGTACCTGCGGGTTCGAGTCGAGGGGCTCGAGGACCTGCCGCCGGGTGCTGCCGTCCTCTGCTTCAGCCATGCGAACTGGGCCGACCCGATCGTCCTCCTCGCCGTCCTGCCGTCGCGGCCGACGACGTTCTTCTTTGGACCCCTCGAGGCCGACATGCGACGCGGGATCCGGAACCGCCTCATCAGTCTGTCGGCCCTGGCCGTCCCGGCGCCACCCGGTCGCCCGCACGGTGCACTCCGACGAGCCGAAGCAATCCTCGCCCGAGGGGAGCGGCTCGCCATCGCCGGCGAAGGCCGGATCCACGCCCGCGAACGAGAGATCCTGCCGCTCCTTCCCGGACCGGCCTATCTCGCCCTTCGAACCGGGGCCCCCCTCGTCCCGGTCGCCGTCGTCGGGACGACCTGGCTCGCTTTCGGCCGACGGGTTCGGATCCGGATCGGGCGGCCGATCGAGCCGCCCGGCGGAGGGAAGCGGCGAGTCGCCATCACCGAGCTGAGCGAAGCCTGCCGGGCCCGCCTCCTGGCCCTCGTCGCCGATGCCCCCGAGCTGTCGCCCCCGGGCCCGTTCGGTCGCTGGCTGACCGACCTCTTCAACGACTGGCCCGGAGGACGGCGGCCGTAAGGCGGGATCCTCGGACGATGGGCCGGGCCCGGAGGGTTCGCTGGGTTCGGGCTGAGCTCGGCGGTGCGTCGGGTTCTTGACCGGGCCCGGAGGGTTCGCTCGGCGCTCGGAGGGTCGCGAGTTCGTCGGCGACGCCGGCCTGGAGGCCCGTCGGTTCACCGCGCCGGAGCGGACGGAGGACTGGCATACTCCGGGGAGCAGCATCGTCCGCAGGGAGGAATCTGTGACCGTCACCGGACTCTCCGCCAGCCCCGAGGAATACCGCGCTCGCCTCGCCGAGCAGCCGGACGCCCAGATCGACGCCTGGGCCGCGGAGCTCATGCGCGACGTCGCCATCAGGCGCGGCGTCGTCCGCGTCGTCGAGGACGTCCTCCGAACGGCACAGCTCGACGAGGCGACGTTCGAACGGGTGTTCGCAGCCGGCGGTGGACCACCGGCGACGATCGGTCGCGACCCGGCCGGCCGGCTCGTCGTGCCGGCCATCACCCTCCATGCCCTCGTGCCAGGCCTCCGGTCCCTCTTCCCGGACGCTCGGGAGCGGCTCATCGACTACCTCGTCGCCAACTTCGAGGAACTCGTGTACGTCTAGCTCGGAGCCCCTCGGGGCGTCGCCCTCGCCAGCGTCGCCCTCGCCAGGGTCGCCCCAGGCCGATCGGGCGTTCCTCCGGCAAGCGCCGTGGGTGCTCCGGCGGCTCCTCGGGCTCGTCTGGGTTGGCCATCCCTGGCCGTCGCTCCTCGACGGGCTCGTGGCGAGTTCGATCGCCCTCTTCGCCGGAGCCGACGGCGATGTCGCCCTTCGGCTCGGGGTCGGGATGACCGCCCTTCAGCTCGCCATCGGCGCCACGAACGATCTCGTCGACGCCGAACGCGACGCCGCGACCGGACGCCGAAAGCCGCTCCCCCTCGGCCTCGTCGGACGGGGGACCGCGGCGGCCGTCGCCCTCGGGGCCGGTCTCGTTGGCCTCGTTTTGGCAGCCTCCGTCGACCTCTTCCTCTTCGGGATCGCGGCGGTCGGTCTTGGCCTCGGCCTCGCCTACGACCTCCGTCTCCGCGCCCTCGATCTTGGTTGGCTCGCCTTCGTCGCCGGCCTTCCCCTCCTCGTCCTCTACGGCTGGCTCGGCGGCGCGGAAACCCTGGGCGGGCCGATCCTCCTCCTGGCGGTCGCCTCCGGTCCAGCCGGCTTCGGACTGGCCATCGCGAACGCTCGCCGCGATGTCGCGAGCGATCGCTCCGTCGGAGCCCGGAACCTCGCCATCCGCCTCGGACCGTCCGCCGGCCGGGTGACGGTCCTCGCCTACGGGCTCGCCCTCCTTCTCGCCGTCCTCGGTCTCCTCGCCTGGGGTGGGGGAGGGCTCGGTCTCGGGCTCGTCGGGGCGGGGGCCGGGACCATCGTCGTCGGCCTCCTCCTGCCCGTCCGAGCCCGGGCCTGGGAGGTCCAGGCGGTGGGGCTCGCCATCGTCGCCGTCGGCTGGCTCGCCGCACTCCGGGCGAACGGAGCGCTCTGAAGCTTCTCGTCGGCCGTGGCGGTGCCAGGGAGCGCCGCCGATGGCTGTCCGGTCCCTCGGAAGCCCAACGGGCGCCTAACGGATGCGCCCCCGGTTCGTTTCCGCCAGTGAGGCGGCATCCCGGTGCCGCGGAATGACCCGTCTGGTGTCGAATCAGCTTGGAAGGAACGCCGATCGTGTACCGACCACGACCGATCCTCGCCGCCCTCGCCGCCCTCGCCCTTTCGGCCGGGGTCGTCCTGGGCGCCAATCCGCCATCTGCCGCCGACCACGGCCTGTCCACGGCCGCCAAGGCGTCGGGCACGACCGTGCCGCCGGCGGCGCCTCAGGCGTCCGAGGCGCCGGAGCCGTCCGAGGCGCCGGAGCACCCGGACAACCACGGCGCCGTCGTCTCCCAGGCGGCGCAGGGCGAGACGCCCGCGGGCTGGGCGAACCACGGTGCCTACGTCTCGGCGGTGGCGCGTGGCCTCGTCGAACCCGGGGCGGTCGCTCCAGCGGAGGCGGTCGCCAACGGCGGTCGCCTGAAGCCGCACAAGCCGGCGCATCCGACCGGAGGCAAGCCCGACGGAGTCGGCCGGCCGTGAGCTGACCGGGCTCGGCCCGGCTTCGACCAGGGGCCATCGCTTCGTCGCCGGTCCCGGACCCGGCGGCGCGCGGTACAACAAGAGCGGCCGGCGCGAAGGCGCCGGCCGCTCATTGTCGGTCGCCAATCGGCAGCCCGTTCGGTCGTGGGTTCTGCCGGCCCGGGTTCGTCGGCTCATCGGTCGCCGTCGTCCCGCGAGTCCGGTGCTCCCTCCCGCCCTCGGCCAGAAACTCGGCCGCCTGCGATCCTCCCGCGTGCCCTCCGCCGCGGTGTCGACCGTCGGGAGGTCGACGGTCGCCGGTTTGAGCCCCGAGGGAGCCGTCTTGCCGCCGACCCGGACGCTGGCTTAGGCGGATCGATCCTCGCTCCGGGTCGCGCTTCGGACGAGGGCGATGGCGTTCTCGAGCTTCAGCTTGGCGATGGTCAGGTACTTGGCGAGGTTCGTCCGGTCGACCTCTCCGATCTCGGCCAGGACGGCCGGGTTCTGGAGGACGCCGACGAGCTCCTCGACGGCCTCCGCCAGCTGTCGCTTCGCGGCCACGAGGGAGTCGTCCCGGAGCTCGGTCGCCGAAGAGGGGCGCGCTGCCCAGTCGGCCTCGTCGGGCGAACCACCATCAGTGGGAGGCGAGGCTTCGGCTGGCCCCTCGCCCTCGCCAGCGGCTGCCCGGCGGCGCCGGATCCCCTCGATCCGCTCCTTGAGCTTGACGAGGCTCAACTCGCCCCGGGCGACCTGTTCGGCAAGGCGCCGCCGTCGCTTCGGGTCCTCGACCTTCAGGAGCTCATAGGCATGGGAGAGGGTGTCTTTGCGTACGGACACGAGTTCCTTGATCTCGGGCGGCGCGTCGGCGAGACGGAGCCGGTTCTCGAGGTAGCCCTTGTCCTTGCCGAGCTTCTGGGCGAGGCGGCGGATGGAATAGCCGTGCTCGCGGACCATCCGGTCGTAGAGCATCGCCTCCTCGAGGGGCGACAGGTCTTCGCGCTGAAGGTTCTCGATGATGGCAATCTCGAGGGCGGTATCGTCGTCGATCTCCTCGATGAGGGCCGGAATCGTCTCGAGGCCGGCTCGCTTCGAGGCGCGCCAGCGGCGCTCCCCGGCGACGAGCTGGTAGCGCCCCTGCTCGCGGGGCCGAACGAGGATGGGCTGGAGGACGCCGTGCTCGCGGATCGAGGCGGCGAGCTCCTCGAGGGCGGCTTCGTCGAACTCCATCCGGGGCTGGTCCGGGTTCGGCTCGATCCGATCGAGGGGGATGAGGCGGACGCCCTGCTTGCGGCCGGTGCCTTCGGGCGAGAGAAGGCTGACGATGGCGGGGGAGAGCTCGCGCTCCTCGGAGAGGCGCCGCGCGGCGGCGGCCCGAAAGTCAGGGCGTGGCAAGGTCGATCACCTCCCGAGCCAGGTCACGGTACGTCTTCGCCGCCTCGGACAGGGCGGCGTAGGTCGTGATCGGGCGTCCGGCGAGGGGCGCCTCGCCGAGCTTCACCGTGTTCCGAACGATGGTGTTGAAGACGTGGTGGTTGCCGACGACCCGGAGCTCCTCGAGCATGTCTCGGGCGAGGTTCGTCCGGCTGTCGAAGAAGGTCGGCAGAAGACCGAGGATGCGGAGGTCCCGGTTCAGCTTCGTCCGGATCGTGTTGATGACCTTGACGAGGTTGTTCAGGCCCTTCATCGCGTAGTACTGGGTCTGAACCGGGATGATGACGCTGTCGGCGGCGACGAGGCCGTTTACCGTCAGGAGGCCGAGGTTCGGCGGGCAGTCGATGAGGACGTAGTCGTACTTGGCAACGCGGCCGGCGATGGCGTCCCGGAGGATCGACTCGCGGCCGAGCATGGTAAAGAGCTCGCCCTCGGTGCTGGCGAGGTCGATGTGGGCCGGGGCCACGTCGATCCCCTCGACCTCGGTGGGGAGGATGACCTCGTCGAGGCTCGCCCGCCCGTCGGACAGGACGTCGGCCATCGAGCGCTCGACGGTGTTCAGGTTGATCCCGAGGCCAGCGGTGAGGTTTGCCTGGGGATCCATGTCGATGCAGAGGACCCGATAACCGGCTTCGGCGAGGGCGCCGGCGAGATTGATCGCTGTCGTCGTCTTGCCGACTCCACCCTTCTGGTTCGCGATCGCGATGACCTGTGTCACCCGGGACTCACCTCGTGGCTCGTAGGTTGACGTCGCTGCCCCGCTCCGGCGCTCCAGCACTCCGTGGCGGGGCTCGCGAGTTCGTCGACACCGCCGCCGACCGAACGTCGCCTGGGGCCTCATCCTACCGCAGCCGGGTTGGGCCGGGCAGCACGGTTATCCACAGGTTCGTCGAGTTGTGCACCGTCGTTGTGGATATCTCGCGGACGTTCGCCTCGCTCCTTCGGCGCTGATGGCTGGTCCGGCTGCGGCCCCGAACGGGGACGGCAGCTGCCATTGTCGCCGTCCCGCCACCCCGGGCGGAGCCAGGTGGGAGCGTCGGCCTCTATGATGTCGGCCTGTCTTTGCGTACGGACACGACGAAGCCGAGACGAGGGAGGACGGCGGTGCCGACGAACCGGGAGCGACTCGAACGCCTCGAGCGACTGCGAGCCCAGGCGCGGCTCGGCGGGGGTCAAGAGCGGATCGATCGCCAACACGCGGCTGGGAAGCTGACCGCCCGAGAGCGGCTCGACCTCCTCCTCGATCCGGGCTCCTTCGTCGAGCTCGACGCCTTCGTCACCCACCGGACGACGTCCTTCGACATGGAGCGGATCCTCGGCGATGGGGTCGTGACCGGCCACGGGACGATCGACGGCCGCCTCGTCTTCGTCTTCAGCCAGGACTTCACCGTCTTCGGCGGGTCCCTCTCTGAGGCCTATGCCGAGAAAATCTGCAAGATCATGGATTTGGCCATGAAGGTCGGGGCGCCGATCATCGGCCTCAACGACTCCGGCGGGGCGCGGATCCAGGAGGGGGTCGCCTCGCTCGGGGGCTATGCGGAGATCTTCCTCCGCAATGTCCTCGCCTCGGGGGTCGTTCCCCAGCTCTCGGTCATCATGGGTCCTTGTGCCGGTGGAGCCGTCTACTCCCCGGCGATGACCGACTTCACGATCATGGTCGAAGGGACGAGCTACATGTTCGTCACCGGTCCGAACGTCGTCCGGACCGTCACCCACGAGGACGTCGACAGCGAGTTCCTCGGCGGCGCGACGACCCACACGACGAAGAGCGGTGTCGCCCACCTCGCCGCCCCCGACGAGGCGAGCGCCCTCGACCTCGTTCGCCGACTTCTCTCCTACTTGCCCCAGAACAACCTCGACGATCCGCCCGTCGTCGCCAGCGACGATCCGCCCGACCGGGCCGACCCCCTCCTCGACGAGATCGTCCCCGAGGATCCGCGGAAGCCCTACGACATGCGGACCGTCATCGAGCGGGTCGTCGACGACGGCGTCTTCCTCGAGATCCAGCCTGCCTGGGCGCAGAACATCATCGTCGGCTTCGCGCGCCTCGGAGGGCGGAGCGTCGGCGTTGTCGCCCAGCAGCCCTCGGTCCTGGCCGGTGCCCTCGACATCGACGCCTCGGTGAAGGCGGCCCGCTTCGTTCGCACCTGTGATTGCTTCAACGTCCCCCTCGTCACCTTCGTCGACGTGCCGGGTTTCCTGCCGGGTGTCGCCCAGGAGCACGGTGGGATCATCAGACACGGTGCGAAGCTTCTCTACGCCTACTGCGAGGCGACGGTCCCGAAGGTGACCGTCATCACCCGGAAGGCGTACGGCGGCGCCTACGACGTCATGAGCAGCAAGCACATCCGCGGCGATCTCAACTTCGCCTGGCCGACGGCCGAGATCGCGGTCATGGGTGCCGAGGGGGCCGTGAACATCATCTTCCGTGACGAGATCGCCCGCTCGCCTGATCCCGAGGCGACCCGGGCGAGGCTCGTGGCGGAGTACGAAGCCGAGTTCAACAACCCGTACGTGGCGGCCGCCCGGGGCTACATCGACGAGGTCATCCCACCCTCCGAGACCCGAAGCCGCCTCGTTCGGTCCCTCGAGGTCCTCGCCGACAAGCGCGACACGAATCCCCGCAAGAAGCATGGCAACATCCCCCTGTGAGCCGCCCGTTTCGGTACAGGATGCTCCGGCCCCACCGGAGGTGGACCGAGCGGGAGACGTCCTCCCGGCGGCGAGGACAGCTTCGGTGTCGTGTCTTTACGCAAAGACGAGCGCTTCGGGAGGTTCCGATGTGACTGGCGAGGATGCGCGATGAGGAGGTTCTCGTGAGGACGGGCGTCGGGCCCTCGGGCGGTCGCCCGGCAGGCCGTCGCGCTCCTCCCTTCCGGCGGGTTCTTGTCGCCAACCGCGGGGAGATCGCCGTCCGGATCATTCGGGCCTGTCGGGAGCTCGGGGTCGAGACGGTCGCCGTCTACAGTGACGCCGACGCCGCCGCCCTCCACGTTCGACTTGCCGATACCGCCGTCCGGATCGGCCTGCCGCCGCCGACGGAGAGCTACCTCCGGATCGACACGATCGTCGAGGCCGCCCTCCGGACGGGAGCCGAGGCGATCCACCCAGGCTACGGCTTCCTCTCCGAACGGGCCGCCTTCGCCCGGGCCGTCGAAGCGGCCGGGCTCGTCTTTGTTGGCCCCCCGGTGGCGACCATCGAGGCCCTCGGCGACAAGCTCGCCGCCCGGCGCCTCGCCCGCTCGGTGGGCGTCGACCCGGTCCCCGGTACCCTCGATCCCGCCCCGGCCGACGCGGCCGCAGACCTCGAGGCGCTCCTGGCCGCCGCGGAGGCGATCGGCTTCCCGCTCCTCGTCAAGGCAGCCGCCGGGGGCGGTGGCCGGGGGATGCGGCGCGTCGGCGGCCCGAAGGAGCTGCCGGCGGCCCTGGCAGCGGGTTCGGCTGAAGCCCGCTCGGCCTTCGGCGATGGCGCGGTCTACCTCGAGCGAGAGATCCGGCCCGCTCGCCACATCGAGGTCCAGCTCCTCGGCGACCGCTTCGGGGCCGTCGTCGCCCTCGGCGAGCGGGACTGCTCGATCCAGCGGCGGCACCAGAAGCTCGTCGAGGAGGCTCCCGCTCCGGGCCTGAGCCCCGACGAGCGACGCGCCCTCCACGAGCGGGCGGTCGCCCTCGGGCGGGCGGCCGGGCTCGAGAATGCGGCGACCGTCGAGTTCCTCCGCGACGAGGCGGGGCGCTTCTGGTTCCTCGAGGTGAACACCCGGCTCCAGGTCGAGCACCCGGTCACCGAGCTCGTGACCGGGATCGACCTCGTCCACGAGCAGCTCTGGCTCGCCGCCGGGGCCCCGCTCTCGGAGCAGGTCCTGGAGGTGGCCGCGAGGGCCGCCCAGCCCGACCGGCACGCCATCGAGGTCCGGATCGCGGCCGAGGACCCGGGCCGCGACTTCGTCCCGACCCCGGGCCGGATTGGTCGCTGGCGGATGCCAGCCGGCCCGGGCGTCCGGGTCGACACGGCGGTCGAGGCCGGCGAGCGGGTTCCGCCCGAATACGACAACCTCATCGCCAAGTGCATCGTCGTCGGTCCCGACCGGCCGACGGCCATTGCCCGGCTCCGACGCGCCCTCGCCGAAACCGAGATCAGCGGGATCCAGACGACGCTGCCCTTCCACCGGGCCGTCGCCGCCGACCCCGCCTTCCTCGCGGGGGAGCTCTCGACCGATTGGGTCGCCGACCGCTACGACCCGACGGGCGATCGACTCCGGGCGGCGAGGGCGGCTGCCATCGCCGCCGGCCTGGCTGCCACGGGACCTGCCATGGCTGCCCCGGGTCCTCGACTGGGCCTGGGCGCGGGGGTGGGCGGGGGAGAGCCGGTCGGCTCGGCGGCTGCCCGTTCCGTCGGTCCGGGCCGCGATGCGAACTCCTGGCGACGGGCGGCCCGCGAGGCCGCCGTCGACCGATGGCCAGGCTAGGCCCGGGGCCCCTGCCCGACGGCGTCGGCGGCGGGGACCCTCCCAACCTGGCGGCGGCCCGCGGCGGACCGAGTCTCGCCGCACCCCGGGTCGCGGCGGCGAGCGTGCCCGAGGCCAGGGTCCGGGGTTCGGAACCCGGGCCGGCCGCCGTCCGAGCCACGATCCGGGATCCGGCCCTCGATCCGGATCCGCCCCTGGTCCTCGTCGAGCCCGACCACCAATGGGCGGCGGGCGGCACCCCGTCGGCGGTCGTCACCGAGGCCGGCGGCGAGGCGGGCGATCGGCGGGTCCGCTGGTCGATCCTCCAGTGCACCGCCGATCGCCTCCGGGCAGCCCCGGTCGGAGACCCGGCGGTCGCCCGTCCGGTCCCCGATCGAGAGAACCCGGGGCTCGGCGATCGAACGGCGCTGCTCGAGCCGACGAGGATCGAGCCGACGAGGATCGACCCGACGAGGATCGACCCGACGAGGATCGAGCCGACGAGGCTCGACCCGACGAGGCTCGACCCGACGAGGGCCGCCTCAGCGGGGGCCGCTCCGGCGCGAGCCACCCCGCTGGGGACTGCTCCGGGGCGGGCCACTCCGACGAAGGTTGCCCAGGCGAGGATCGATGCCCTCCTCGGGCCCGTCCGGCGCGAGCCCGACGGAAGGGAGGTCCGCGAGGTCGTCGTCGACGGGTGGCGGTTCTTGGTCGAGGTCGAGCTCGCCCGGCGGGCGGCGCTCCGGGAACGAGCTCGCCGCTCGGCGGCTGCAACGACCCACGGCGGTCCGAGCGAGGTTCGGGCTGCCATCCCGGGGCGCGTCGTCGCCGTCGCGGTCGCCGAGGGCGATCTCGTCACGGTCGGGAGCGATCTCCTCGTCGTCGAGGCGATGAAGATGCAGAACGAGGTCCGGTCACCTCGGGACGGGGTCGTCCGGCGGGTCGCCGTCGGGGTGGGGGAGAGCGTCGAGCTCGGCGACCTCCTCGTCGTCATCGAGTGAGGGGACCGGGAGCGACGAAGGCCCTGGAAGCCCGCTTCACAGGCGAGTCCGTCGGGTAGGCTTGGGGGCGATGAAACCCTCTGACTCCCCGGCCTCCCCGCGACCCGATCCGGGTCGCGAGCGGTGGCGGGCGACGACCCGGGCGAAGGCCCTCGCTTCAACCCCCGAACGACGCCCCCGCTTCGAGACCTCGTCGGGGATCGAGATCGCCGACCTCTACACGCCGGCCGACATCGCCGACCTCGACGAGGAGCGGGACCTCGGCCGGCCCGGTGAGTTCCCCTTCACCCGGGGGGTCCAGGCGACGATGTACCGGGGCCGCCTCTGGACGATGCGCCAGTACGCCGGCTTCGCCACGGCCGAGGAGACGAACCGGCGCTTCCGCTACCTCCTCGAGCACGGTCAGACGGGCCTCTCGGTCGCCTTCGACCTGCCGACCCAGATGGGCTACGACTCGGACGCTCCCCAGGCGGAGGGCGAAGTCGGCCGGGTCGGGGTGCCCATCGATTCCCTCGCCGACATGGAGGTCCTCTTCGACGGCATCCCCCTCGGCGAGGTGAGCACGTCGATGACGATCAACGCGACGGCGCCGATCCTCCTCGCCCTCTACGTCGCCGTCGCCGAACGCCAGGGGGTGGCCCGCGACCGGATCGCCGGGACCGACCAGAACGACATCCTCAAGGAGTACATCGCCCGGGGGACGTACATCTACCCGCCCCGGCCGTCGATGCGCCTCGTCACCGACGTCTTCGAGTTCTGCGCCCGGGAGCTCCCCCGCTTCAACACGATCAGCATCAGCGGCTACCACATGCGAGAGGCCGGGGCGACCGCGGCCCAGGAGCTCGCCTTCACCCTCGCCAACGGGATCGCCTACGTCGAAGCGGCTCTCGCACGGGGCCTCGACGTCGACGAGTTCGCCGGTCGCCTCTCCTTCTTCTTCGCCGCCTGGAGCGAGCTCCTCGAAGAGGTCGCCAAGTTCCGGGCCGCGCGTCGGATGTGGGCCCGGATCATGCGCGACCGTTTTGGTGCATCGAACATCCGTTCGATGATGTGTCGCTTCCACGTCCAGACGGCCGGCTCGTCCCTCACTGCCCAGTCGATCGACAACAACGTCGTCCGGACGACCATCCAAGCCCTCGCCGCCGTCCTCGGCGGCGCCCAGAGCCTTCACACGAACGCCCGCGATGAAGCCCTCGCCCTGCCGACCGAGGCCTCGGCCCGGCTCGCCCTCCGGACCCAGCAGATCATCGCCTACGAGACCGGTGTCGCCGACACCCCCGACCCCCTCGCCGGCTCCTACTACGTCGAGTCGCTCACGAACGCTCTCGAGCGGGCGGCCCTCGCCTACCTGGCGGAGATCGAGGGCCTCGGCGGCACCCTCGCTGCCATCGAGGCTGGCTTCCAGCAGCGCGAGATCGCCGAGGCCGCCTACCGCGTCCAGCGCGAGATCGAGCGCGGGGACCGGATCGTCGTCGGTGTCAACCGGTTCCGGGACCCCGACAGCGAGGCCCCGCCGCCGATCCAGCGGATCGATCCCGAGGCCGAGCGCCGCCAGGTCGAGCGCGTCCGGCGGGTCCGCGCCGAGCGCGACCCAGGCGCTTGGGCTCGCGCCCTCGATCGTCTCGAGGACTGTGCCCGGGGCGGTGAGAACCTCCTGCCGGCCATCCTCGAGGCCGTTCGGGCCTACGCCACCGTCGGCGAGATCAGCGATCGCCTTCGGCGGGTCTGGGGCGAGCACCGCGAGCTCGTCGCGCTCTGACCGGGGCGACCGATGGCAAGGATGGCGGAGATCGCGTGGCCCCGCGAGGGAACGAACGAAAACGACCGAGGAGGAAGCCGATGCCCGAGCTCCCGATGGTTCCCGACACCGTCCGGCGGGTCGGCCGGATCCACCATGTCGCCGTCGTCGTTCGGAACCTGGAGGCCGCTCTGCCCCTTTGGCGCGACGTCCTCGGTCTACCACTGGAGAGCGTCGCCGAGATTCCGTCCGACCGGGTTCGGATCGCCTTCCTCCCCGTCGGCGAGGCGAGGATCGAGCTCGTCGAGCCAACCGACGCGACGACCGGCGTCGCCCGCTACCTGGCCAAGCACGGCGAGGGGGTCCACCACGTCTGCTTCGAGGTGCCGAATGTCGCCGAGGCCCTGACGAGGCTTGCCATCGAGGGGATCGAGCTCATCGACACCGCCCCCCGCCGGGGCGCCGAGGGACCTGTTGCCTTCCTCCATCCTCGTTCCTGCCACGGCGTCCTCGTCGAGCTCATCGAGGCGCCGGGCGGCCCGGCTTGGGCGGCCCTCGGCTACGATCGGCGCGGCTGAGCGCGGCGCTCGCTGCGGCCGCCGTCGACCTTGGCGCCATCGCGGTCGTCAGCATCGACATCGACAACGTCGGCGGCTCGACGCTCATGCTCACGGCCTCGAGAACCGCAGTCCGGCTCCTGGGCCCGCCTCGCCGATCAGCGAGGTCAGAGGATCTTCGAGAGGAACCCCCTCGTTCGCTCGTGTTGCGGGTTGCGGAAGAGCTCCTCTGGCGGCCCCTCCTCGATGATCCGCCCCTCGTCCATCATGACCACCCGATTGGCTACCTCACGGGCGAACCCCATCTCATGGGTGACGACGATCATCGTCATCCCTTCCCGGGCCAGCTCCTTCATGACTTCGAGGACCTCGCCGATCATCTCCGGGTCGAGGGCCGAGGTGGGCTCGTCGAAGAGCATGAGGGCCGGCTTCATGGCCAGTGCTCGGCAGATGGCGACCCGTTGCTGCTGACCGCCCGAGAGCTCGATCGGGTACGCGGTGGCCTTGTGCTCGAGACCGACCCGGGCCAGGAGCGCCCGGGCTGTCGCCTCGGCCTCCGCTCGCGGTACCCCGCGGACCCGGACCGGAGCTTCGATGATGTTCTCGAGGGCCGTGAGGTGGGGGAACAGGTTGAAGCGCTGGAAGACCATTCCGATCTCCTGGCGCTGTCGGGCGATGTTCCGCTCCTTGTCCTCGACGAGCTGGCCGTTCAGCTCTCGGTAGCCGATCAGGTGGCCGTTCACGAAGATCCGCCCTCGCTGGATCTTCTCCAGGTGGTTCAGGCAGCGGATGAACGTTGTCTTCCCCGATCCCGACGGACCGATGATGACCACGACCTCTTGGCGGCGAACGGTCAGCGACACGCCGCGCAGGACGTGGAGGCGGCCGAACCACTTGTGGACGTCCCTCGCCTCGACCACGACGTCGGCGGCCGGGCGGGGGACCCCGCCGATGGCGTCGAGGAGGTCGTGGCCGACGCCGGGCATCAGCGTCCTCCACTCACGAGGCTCGGCTCGACCTCGGCTCGGCCGAAGAGGCGCTCGCGCCAGCCTGGTCCGGCGGTCGTCGCCGTGCCGCGTCCGAGCCGTCGCTCGATCCAGCCCTGGACGAAGCCCCAGATGGTCGTTAGCAGAAGGAACCAGACGGCCGCCGCGAGGAAGAACTCGAAGGGAGCGAAGAACTGGCCCTGCTTCCGGTTGAAGATCGTGTAGAGCTCGGGAACGCTGATGAGGACGAGAAGGGAGGTCGTCTTCAGCATGTTGTTGAACTCATTGCCAAGGGGCGGGACGATGACCCGGGCGGCCTGGGGGAGAATAATCCGGCGCATGGCGAGCCCGTACGTCATCCCCAGGCTCTTGGCCGCCTCCATCTGTCCCGGGTCGATGGAGAGGATCCCGGCGCGGACGATCTCCGCCATGTAGGCGCCTTCGTTGACCCCGAGGGCGAAAATCCCGGCCTGGATCTCGCCCGGAAGCGTGACGAGGCCGAAGAGGTCGATGTCCGGCCAGGTGTAGATCTTGGCCACGCTGAGGCCGAAGAAGAAGAAGACGATCTGGACGACAAGAGGGGTGCCACGGAAGAGCCAGATGTAGAGGTTCGCCGCGACCCGGAAGGGGACGATGCGGGACAGCTTGCCGAGGGCAGCCAGGACGCCCAGGACGACCCCAATGATCTGGCTGACGACGGCGATGGAGACGGTGAGCCAGAGGCCGCCGACGATTTGGGCGTCGGGGTGGAAGAGGGAGTCGAAGAAGTAGGACCAGTGGTACTGGTACGTGCTCGCACAGCCGGCGACGACGACCGGCAGGAGCAGGACGCTGAGCAGGGTCCCGGCCGAGCGGATCGGCCGGGACCGTGCCTCGAACATCGCCTCGGGCGATCCGGTCGGGTCAGGAGCGAACGGTCACCTGATCGGCCGTGATCGCACCGCTCTCGATCCCGTACTTTTTGAGGATCTGAAGGTACGTTCCGTCCTCGATCATCGAGACGAGTGCCGCCTTCACGGCGTCCTGGAGGGCTGTCTTCGTTTTGACGACGCTGATCCCCTCCAGCGCCGGCTCGAGGGGCGGGATCGGCGAGAGCTCAAACTGGTCGGGGTGCTGGACGGTGTAATAGCCGGCCACCGGCGAGTCGGCGAAGTAGGCGTCCACCTGCCCGCTCTGGAGGGCGAGGAGCGCGTCGCTGTCTTTCTGGAACTCCTTGACGTTGATCCCGGCCTTGCCCTTATCCGTGCAGGCCTTCGAGAGACCGTCGCCCTTGTAGTCGCCGGTCCCGTTCAGGTAATCGACCTCGGTAGTCCCCGTCTCCGCCGCGATCGACTTGCCGCACAGATCGTCGGTCGTCTTGATCCCGGACGGGTTCCCCTTGGCGACGACGAAGGATTGCCCGGCCTGGTAGTAGGGGATCATGTTGACCTGCTTGAGGCGATCGGCGGTGATGTTCTGCTCGGAGACGATGATGTCGCACTTGCCGGCGACGAGGGCCGGGATGATCGTGTCGAAGACGGAGTTCTCGACTTGGAGAGTCAGACCGAGGCGGGTGGCGAGCTCCTGGGCGAGCTCGACGTCGGCGCCCGTCGGATTGCCCTGCTCGTCGAAGAAGACCTGAGGCGGGTAGGGGATGTCGGAGCAGACGACGAGCTTGCCGGGGAAGATGAGCTGGTCGGTCGGGACGGTGGCGACGAGACTGGGTGCCGGGGACGGCGATGGGGCCGTGCTCGGCGGCGCCGACGGTGACGCGGCGGTGGATGGCGAGGCGGCTGCCGACGGCGGCGCGGTTGGGGTCGGGCTCGCCCCGCTGCTGCAGGCCGCTGCGACGAGGGCCGTCCCCGCGACGAGGATCGACCAGCGGAACAGGGCACGATTCATCTGCACCTCCTCCGGTACTTCGATCGTTGAGGCCGTCGCCTTGGGCGCGGCATCTCGTGTGGCGGGCAGCATACGCCACGAGCGGAACGGCCGTGGCGCCGCGCGGGTGGCACCGCCGAGGGCCGGCTGTCTCAGCCTCCGCCGGAGGCGGGCAAAAGATCCCCGAGCGGGAGCCCCGCGACACAGAGGACGGCGGTGGCTGCGTTGGCTCGGCGAGCGAAACGGACGATGGCGGCGAGGAGCTCGGCGGCAAGGGCCACGTCGAGCCTTGTCGGTGTGAGGCCCCTCGTTCCGGAGAGCCACGCCGTCGCGATCGGCTCGAGGTCACCCTCGTCGAGGCCGGCGAACGCTTCCAGCCAGGTCCGATCGACGAGATGAACCTCCTCCTCGAGGGCGTGAGCGACCCGGTCGGGGAGAGGATGGAGGGCCGCCCGAAAGCTCGGCGGGCCCATGCCGCGGTGCTCACCGACAACCCGCGTCAGGGCGTCGAGCCAGCCGGGATCGAGGGCGCCGAGGGGGAGGTGGGCGACGACGCGATCGGGGTCGTCGAGGCCGGCCCGGTCGCCGACGGCGACGGCGAGGAGAATCTCGCGAATCTCGCCGGCGACGAGGTCGAGGTTCGACCCGCCAGCCTCGTCGCCCGTCGCCTCGAGCGAGTCGGTGGACCGGCCTCGGGCTCCGGCACGGCTCCTGCGATGGCTCGTCCCTCGGCCGTTGGCGCCGGGCCGCTAGTCCCGAACGCCCGCTGCCAGGAGAAGGGCCGGGATCTCGCTCGGCGAGCCAGCGACGAGGAAGCCGGCCGCCTCGAGGGCGGCGATCTTCGAGGCTGCGGTCCCCCGGCCACCGGAGATGATCGCCCCGGCATGCCCCATCCGGCGACCCTCGGGCGCCGTCCGACCGGCGACGAAAGCGACCTTCGGTCGGTCGGCGAGGTGGTCGGCTGCCCAGGCCGCTGCTTCCTCCTCGGCGGAACCGCCGATCTCGCCGATGAGGACGATGGCCTCGGTCTCCGGATCGGCGGCGAAAAGGCGGAGGATGTCGACGAAGGTCGAGCCGACGATCGGGTCGCCACCGATGCCGACACAGGTGCTCTGGCCGATCCCGGCGTCGGTCATGGCTTGGACGGCCTCGTAGGTGAGGGTCCCCGAGCGGGAGACGACGCCGACCCGGCCGGGGCGGTGGATGGCGCCCGGGATGATGCCGACCTTCGCCTGGCCGGGCGAGGTGGCCCCCGGGCAGTTGGGGCCGATGAGGCGGGCGCCGGCGGCCTCGACGGCGGCGACGACAGGGATCATGTCGAGGGCTGGGATGCCTTCGGTGATGCAGAACACCGTCCCGATCCCGGCAGCGACCGCCTCGAGGATGGCATCCGGCGCCGCCGGGGCAGGGACGAAGATGCAGGACGTGTTGGCGCCCGTCGCCTCGACGGCCTCGGCGACGCTATCGAAGACGGGGACCCGGCCATCGACGGCCCGCTGGCCGCCCTTGCCGGGCGTGACGCCGGCGACGAGGGGGGTCCCGTAGTCGAGCATCGCCCGAGCGTGGAACTCGCCCTCGCGGCCGGTGATGCCCTGGACGACGAGGCGGGTCGAGCGCCCGACGAGGATGCTCATCGGCTCGTCTCCGAAGGCTCGCCCGTCGCCAGCGGTGCCCCCGGCGCGGCGGCGGCAACGGCTTTGGCGGCGGCAACGGCTTTGGCGGCCGCCTCGTCGAGGCTCGTCGCCGTCTCGATCTCCGCCGCTTCCAGGATCCGCCGGGCTTCGTCGGCGTTCGTGCCGACGATCCGGACGACCATCGGGACGCTGCGCGCCTGGGCAGCCCGGGCCTCGAGGAGTCCACGAGCGACCTCGTCGCCGCGGGTGATGCCGCCGAAGATGTTGACGAGGATCGCCCGGACGTTCGGGTCGGCGAGGATGAGCCGCATCGCCGCTGCGACCCGGTCGGCCCGCGCTCCACCGCCGATGTCGAGGAAGTTCGCCGGCTCGCCGCCGGCTCGTTTCACGAGGTCCATCGTCGTCATCGCCAAGCCGGCCCCGTTCACCATGCAGCCGATCGTCCCGTCGAGGCGGATGTAGCTGATGTCGTGCCGTCGGGCCTCCAGATCGACCGGATCCTCCTCGTCGAGGTCGCGCATCGCCTCGAGCTCGGGGTGACGAGGGAGAGCCGAGTCGTCGAGGGTGACCTTCGCGTCGAGACAGACGAGGCGCTCGGTCGGCGCGCCGTCGGAGCCGGTCTCGCGAACGAGGGCGAGGGGGTTCACCTCGACGAGGTCGGCATCGTTCGCCCGCATCGTGACGACGAGCCCCTTGGCGATGGCCGTGGCCTCTCGGAGATGGGCGCCGAGGCCGAGGGCGAAGGCGATCCGGCGAGCCTGCCAGTCGAGGAGCCCGAGGTACGGGTCGGCGTGGATGCGGACGATGGCAGCTGGGTTCCGGGCAGCGACCTCCTCGATCTCGATGCCGCCCTCGGCCGAGCCCATGACGAGAATCCGGCGGGCCGACCGATCGACGAGGGCGGCCAGGTAGTACTCGGCGACGATGTCCGCCGCCGGCGAGACGAGGACCTTCCGGACGGGGATCCCTTTGATCGTCAGGCCGAAGATGGTCCGGGCGACCGCTTCTGCCTCGTCGGGGTTCGCCGCCAGCCGAACGCCGCCGGCCTTGCCCCGCCCGCCGACGAGGACCTGGGCCTTGACGACGACCCGCTCGGCGCCCGAGGCAAAGAAGCGCTCGGCGACGATCCGGGCCGCCGCCGGATCCCTGGCGACCTGCCAGGGTGGGACCGGCAACCCCTGGGCGGCAAGGAGCGACTTGGCATCGGCTTCTTGGATCTTCACGAAGGTCGAACCTCCCGTTCCTGGCGGCCCTCCGGGAGGGCTGGGGCGATCGGGTGCATCTCGTCGAGGCCGGCCCGACGACGGGACCGCAGCGGGCTGACGAGACGAGCGTCGGGCGTCGGGTCGGCCAGAGCGATGGCTCCGTCCCTCGATGGTACCGGAGCCGAGGCGACGCCGGCGACCCCTCCCGCCTCGGGGCGGTCCGGTCCCGGGGTCGGTCTCGGAGAGGCTCGTCCGCCGGGCCCCCGAGCTCCCTGGCGAGGGCATAGAATGCGGACTGTCCCACTCGCCCCGTCGCCGCTGCGGGTCGCCGGGCCACCGGCCGTGCCCCTCGGCGGTTGGGCGAGGATCCGGGTCAACCAGGCCCGGCGGTGAGGCCGTCGGCCGCCTGCCCGGACGTCGTTCGAACGAGGCCGGAGGCCGGGCCCCGACGCGCCGACCACCCGGTCCGCCAGATAGGCTCCGCCGCCCGACACCTCGGGCCGATACAAGCGGGCAAGGAGGGTCGATGCTGTTCCGGTATCGGGGGAGCGAAGGGATGCTCGCCTGGGCGTTCCACCGGATCTCCGGGGTCGCCATCTGGCTCTTCGTCGTCCTCCACGTCGTCGACATCTACCTCGTCGGCGGCGACCCAAAGGCGTACGACGAGCTCCTCGCCATCTACGCCAGCCCAGCCGGTCGGGTCGGTGAGGTCCTCCTCGGCGGCGCCCTCCTCTACCACGCCCTCAACGGGCTCCGGATCATTCTCATGGACTTCTGGCCGGCCCTGACCCGCTACCACCGTCAGCTCTGGTACGCGTCCTGGATCGTCTTCGCCGCCGTCGGTCTGCCGGGGGCGTACATCATCCTCCGGCCGATCTTCGGTCAGTGAGGTCGCGACGATGACGCTTTGGACCCGATCCGGCCGGCCCCGCCCCCAGAGCGGCGGCTTCGAGCTCGCCGTCTGGTACCTCATGCGCCTCTCGGGGCTCGCCCTCTTCGTCCTCGCCCTCGCCCACTTTGCCATCCTCCACTTCATCTTCGATCCCGCCGAGCAGACGAGCGAGTTCATCATCAACGAGCGCTGGAGCAGCCTCTTCTGGCGGGCCTTCGACTGGCTTCTCCTCCAGATGGTCCTCTTCCACAGTTTCATGGGTGTCCGGACGGTCGTCCTCGATTACGCCCAACGCGGCTTGCGGACCGTGCTCGTGACCGGGCTCTACCTGCTCGCGGCGATCCTCTTCGTCCTCGGCACGATCGTCGTCATGACCCTCCCCCTGCCGGGCACGCGCTGAGGAGGCGACGGTGGAGATCCAGCACGATGCCCTCATCGTCGGCGCCGGCGGGGCCGGCCTCTGGGCGGCCCTCGAGCTCGCCCGGGCCGGGATCGATGCGGCCGTCCTGACGAAGCTCTATCCGACCCGCTCCCACACCGGGGCTGCCCAGGGTGGTGTCTGTGCCGCCCTCGGCAATCTCGAAGAGGACCACTGGGAGTGGCACATGTTCGACACCGTAAAGGGCGGCGACTACCTCGTCGACCAGGATGCGGCCGAGGTCCTCGCCCGAGAGGCGATCGAGACCGTCATCGAGCTCGAGCACATGGGCCTGCCCTTCAATCGGACCCCCGACGGCCGGATCGACCAGCGGCGCTTCGGCGGTCACACCCGGAACTTCGGCGAGGCGCCCGTCCGACGCTCCTGTTACGCCGCCGACCGGACCGGTCACATGATCCTCCAGACGCTCTACCAGCAGTGCATCAAGCACGGGGTCCGCTTCTACGACGAGTACCATGTCGTCGATCTCCTCTTCGAGGGCGGCGACGGAGGCGACGGAGGACGGGCGGCTGGCGTCGTCGCCTATCGGATCGCCGATGGCGAGCTCCACACCTTCCGCTCGAAGGCGGTCATGCTCGCTACCGGCGGCTTCGGCCGGATGTACCGAGTGACCTCGAATGCCTGGTCGTTGACCGGCGACGGCGTCGCTCTCGTCTACCGGCACGGGATCCCGATCGAGGACATGGAGTTCTACCAGTTCCATCCGACCGGGATCTACAAGCTCGGCATCCTCCTCTCGGAAGCGGCCCGCGGCGAGGGTGGGATCCTCTTGAACGACGCCGGCGAGCGCTTCATGGAGCGGTACGCCCCGACGCTCAAAGACCTCGCGCCCCGCGACCTCGTCAGCCGGGCCATCTACCAGGAGATTCGGGCCGGGCGCGGGATCGGCGGGCGCGACTACGTCTACCTCGACGTCCGTCACCTCGGCCGGGCAGTCATCGAGGAGAAGCTGCCTGACATCACCGAGTTCGCCCGCATCTACCTCGGGGTCGAGCCGCTCAGCGAACCGGTTCCGATCCAGCCGACGGCTCACTACGCCATGGGCGGGATCCCGACCGACCTCGACGCCCGTGTCGTTCGTGACGACCGGGGGACGATCGTCCCCGGTCTCTACGCCGCTGGCGAGTGCGCCTGCGTCTCGGTCCACGGGGCGAACCGGCTGGGGACGAATTCCCTTGTCGACCTCCTCGTCTTCGGTCGGCGGGCTGGCCGGCGGATGGCCCGCGACGTCCGTGGCTTCGATCTCCCCGACCTCCCCGGCGATGCGGCCGAGCCGGTTCGGGCCGAGCTCGCCGCCCTCCGCGACGGCCCACCGTCGGGGGCTGCCGAGTCGGCCCCGAGGCTCCGCCGGGAGCTCGCCGACGTCATGATGGACAACGTCGGCGTCTTCCGAGACGAAACGCTCCTGAGGGCGGCGGTGGCGAAGATCCGGGAGATCCGGGAGCGCTACCGCTGCGTTCGGGTGAGCGATCGCTCGAAGGTCTTCAACACCGAGCTCCTCGAGGCCCGCGAGCTCGGCTACCTCCTCGATTGCGCCCAAACGACGGCCGTCGCCGCCCTGACCCGAACCGAGAGTCGGGGCGCCCACTTCCGCGAGGACTACCCGGAGCGCGACGACGCCCGCTGGCTCGTCCATAGCCTCGCCTATCGGGGACCCGGGGGGCCGATCATGCGGACGAAGCCGGTGACGATCACCCGCTTCGAGCCGAAGCCGCGGACGTACTAGCCCCGAGGGAGCGAACGAGCGATGCAGGTCGACCTCCGAATCCTTCGCTATGACCCCGAGCGGGACAGCCGGCCGCACTGGGAGCGCTACAGCGTCGAGGCCGAACCGACAGACCGGGTCCTCGACCTCCTCCACAAGGTGAAGTACGAGCAGGACGGAAGCCTCACCTTCCGACGGTCCTGCGCCCACGGCATCTGCGGCTCCGATGCCATGCTCATCAACGGCCGGAACCGGCTTGCCTGCAAGATCCGTCTCGACCAGCTCGGCCGGGGCCCCGTGAGCGTCGCCCCGCTGCCCGGTCTGCCGGTCGTCAAGGACCTTGTCGTCGACATGGAGGGCTTCTTCGCCAAGTACCGACGGGTCATGCCCTTCCTCGTCGCCGAGGGCCCGGCCCCCGAGCGGGAGCGTCGCCAGTCGCCGGCGGAGCGAGCTCGCTACGACGACACGACGAAGTGCATCCTTTGTGCCGCCTGTACCTCCTCCTGCCCGTCCTTCTGGGCCCAGCCGCGGTACATTGGACCGGCGGCGATCGTGAATGCCCACCGGTTCATCTTCGACTCCCGGGACGAGGCCGCCGACGAGCGGCTCGAAATCCTCGCCGAGCGGGACGGGGTCTGGCACTGCCGGACGATCTTCAACTGCGTCGACGCCTGTCCGCGGGGGATCAAGATCACCCAAGCGATCCTCGAGGTGAGCGGGGCGATCGTCGAGCGGCGGACGTGACGGCCGCCGGCTCGACCGCCCGTCCACCGGGGAGCGCTGACCGGGTTGAAGCGCGGCGATCCGTTCGGATGGCCGCAGGACCGAAGCCGCCCGCTGGAACGCGGCGCCCAGGATGACGACCCCGGATGGTCGTCGGCTCCTCCTCCGGGCCGACGGCGCGGCTCGGGGCAACCCGGGACCCGCGGCCATCGGGGTCGTCCTCGTCGACGCGAGCGTTCCCGGGGCATTCTCGCCCGACGCCGAGCCCCTGGCGACGATCTCGGCAGCCCTCGGCCGAACGACGAACAACGTCGCCGAGTACACCGCCGTCATTCGCGGCCTCGAGCTCGCCCACGAGCTTGGGGCCCGGGAGGTCGAGCTCCTCCTCGATTCCCAGCTCGTCGTCGAGCAGCTCCTCGGCCGCTGGCGGGTCCGGGATCCGAAGCTCGTCCCGCTCTGGACGGCGGCCCGGCGGGCCCTCGCTGCCTTCGACCGCTGGTCCGCCCGTCACGTCCGGCGGGCCGAGAACCGCGCGGCCGACGCCCTCGCGAACGCTGCCCTCGACCGGATCGCTCGGGGTGGGCCGGCCTCCGTCGTCCGTCGGCCTGGGGGCGCGGGTGGGTCCTGACCTGGAAGAGGCCGCGGGGTAGAATCGCGAGCGCCAGCGAGGCGATCGGACGGTCGCGCGCTCGCTCCCTGAAAAGGGGCGGAGCGTGAGGAAAGTCCGAGCTCCCCAGCGCAGGGTGGCGGGTAACGCCCGTCCGCCGTGAGGCGAGGACGAGTGCCACAGTGACGATGCCGGCCTCTCGGCCGGAGTGAAACGCGGCAAACTCCACCCGGAGCAAGGCCAAGTAGGAGGGCGCAACCCGGTGCCCCAGCACCGGGGGACGAGGTCGCGCTGCCCAGCCCTCGGGTCGGCCGCTCGAGCCGTCGGGTAACCGGCGGCCTAGATGGATGACCGTCGCCGCACCGTGGGGTGCGGTACAGAACTCGGCTTACAGATCGCGCTCGCTGGCGTTTTTCGCGCCGCGCATCCTCGTGCGGGGCGACGCCACTCGGTCCTTCGTCCGTCGGTCAGGCTTCGTCCGGGCGCCCGTCAGGCTTCGCCCGGCTTTCCGTCAGTCTTCGTCGGGGCGGAAGATGTGGGCGGCTGTGCAGGCATTGCAGATCGGCGTCGCTGAATCGAGGTTGCCGAGGGGGAGCGGCCGGCGTCGGTCCGGATAGAGGCACTCGACGACATAGAGGCCCTCCCCGGCGCGCCCGAGGTTGCTCATCCGCCGGAACGTGCAGCGGCGGATTCGCTGGGGTGCCAGGGTCTGCGGTTTGGCGTCGGGAGAGGCGACGGGAAGGGGGAGGGCCACGATTGAGCCTCGGGGGTTTCGAGGGCGACGGATGGCGAGCGGGTGATCGTCGAGGCGAGCCTAGCACTTCGGTCTCGCACCGAGCAAGGCGAGAAAGGTCGTTCGATCTCGCCGAAGGTACTACCTCCGGACCCTCTCTCGCTCCCGACGTCGCCCCGGTGGGCGGAGGCGAGGGCCCGAGCCGGCTAGACTGGCGGGGCGATGCCGAGCCCGGTTGAACGTTCCGCCCGCAGCCAGCGACGGGGCAGCGGAGCAGGCTGCCCGATCCACGGCGACGGATGAGCGGCAGCAGCCCGCCGTTCGACCCTCCGGCCGGTGGCGACGGGATCGCTCCCGACACGCATCCGGCCTGTCCGTTCCTGTCACCGGGCGGTCTCCAGGAGGCGGCAGCCCGAGCTGATCTGTGCCTCGCCGGTGATCGCCAGCTTGCCCTCAGCCCCCTCCAGGTGGCCCTCGTCTGTCGGGGCGAACTCCAGGGCGACTGCCCTCGCTTCCTCGGCGCCGTGCGACGCGGGCGGCGAGCCCCGATGCCACCGGCGTCGGCGACGAGCGGCACGCCGGCGACGGCGAGGGGAGCGGCTTCGGAAGCGGTGGCTGAGGGTCCAGCAACGCCTGCGTCCGCCGCCACGACCAGCTCGCCCCTGCCCTCGAGGGAGGTGGGCGCGGAGGGGGAGAGCGCGGCCGAGACCGAGGTGAAGGCAGCGAGGGTCGAAACGGCGAGGGCCCGCGAGCCGAGGGCCCGGGCAGCGAAGCTCCGGGCAGCGAAGCTCACGGCGGCAAAGCTCCGGGCAGCGAACGATCTCGTCGTCGGCTTCGGGTCGACCCTGGCCGAGCTACCGCGAGCCCGCGTCCTTGCCCTGGCTGTCCTCCTCGTCGCCGTCCTCCTCGCCGCCGTTGGGTCCCTTCGGCCGGGAGGGTTGACGATCGCTCGTCTCGGCCTCTCGCCGACAGCGACGAAGATCCCCGAGGCGACGCCCGCACCGAGCGAGCCGCCGGCGCCCTCGCCGTCGCCTTCGGTCGGAGTGAGTCCCTCGTCGAGTCCGATCCCGTCGCCATCCCCGTCGCCCTCGCTTTCGCCGTCGCCTTCGGCTTCGGTCGCGCCGAGCCCGACGAGCGATCGGTACGCCCTCCTCGAGCCCTGCCCGGACCGGCCGGACTGCTATGTCTACACGGTCCGACAGGGCGACAGCCTCTGGGGCATCAGCCGCTACTTCGGTGTCCCCTTGGCGACCATCGACGAGCTCAACCCCTGGGTCCGGACGACGGGACTCCGGGCCGGCCAGAAGCTCGTCCTGCCCCCTCCGACCCGCTAGTCGACGTCCCCACCGGCTTCGGGGCACGAAGGGCTGCCCTGATCGGGCCGGCCAGGCTCCTCGGCGCCGCCGGCGGGCTCCTCGGCGCCGCCGCCAGGCCTGCGGTCGGGCTCCCCGCGGCAGCGCCCCTGCTCCTCTGCCGTCCTTCGGCGACCGACAGGGCCACGGCAGCCGCGCTTCCTCTCGGACGGCATCGTGGTCCGCCCGACGCTCCGCGGACGAGCGTCGATCGCGCGATTTCGGGGTTGACGGGGCGCCCCGACGGGCTAGAATGCAGCGAAGTGGCACCAAGTGGTGCCAAGTGGGGCATCCGCCCATCCCTCCGGCGGCCAGGGCGCCGTCGCCAGCCCGGACGAGGACAACCAGCAAGGTGTTCACCGGCGAGTACCGGCACTCGGTGGACGAGAAGGGACGGATCGCCGTCCCGGCCCGCTTCCGCTCGCAGCTCGCGGGCGGTGCCTACCTCTCGCGCTGGATCGACGGCTGCCTCGCGATCTTCCCGGGTCAGGCCTGGGAAGAGCTCGCGTCGAAGGTCGCCGCCCTCCCGATCTCCGACCCCGGCTCCCGGGCCTTCGCCCGCTTCCTCTTCGGCGGCGCGGTCGAGCTCGAGCTCGACCGCCAGGGTCGGGTCCTCGTTCCCGCCTATCTCCGCGAGTGGGCGGGCCTCGCCACCGAGGCCGTCGTCCTCGGCGCCCGCGATCACGCCGAGATCTGGGCGCCGGACCGCTGGGACGCGGCGCGCCGGGAGCTGACCGATCCCGCCGCCCTCGCCGGAAGGCTCGAAGGACTCGGGATCTAGGGGGGACCAGATGCGCTTCCAGGGTCCGCTCGGGTACCGACCACCGGGGGTGGCACGATGGTGACGGATGGGCACCTGCCGGTCATGGCGAACGAGGTCATCGAGATGCTCGCGCCGACCCCCGGCAGCCGGCACATCGACGCCACCGTCGGTGGCGGTGGGCACACCGAGCGGATCCTGGAGGCGAGCAGCCCCGACGGGCGGGTCCTCGGCCTCGACGCCGATCCGGCGGCGATCGAGCGCGCCCGGGTCCGCCTCGCCCGCTTCGGGGAGCGGGTCGTCCTCCGGCAGGCGAACTTCCGGGAGCTCGGACGGGTCGCGCCGGAGGCCGGCTTCGAGGCCGTCGAAGGCTGCCTCTTCGACCTCGGGCTCTCGTCCGAGCAGCTCGCCGACCGGCGTCGTGGCTTCGGGATCCGGACCGGCGGCCCCCTCGATCTTCGCTTCGACCCGAGCGGCGGGAGGCCTGCGGCCGAGCTCCTGGCGAGTCTCGGCCAGCGCGAGCTCCGGACGCTCTTCCGGCGGTACGGCGAGGAGCCCTTCGCCGACCGGATCGCGCGCGCCATCGTCGAGGCCCGGAAGGTAGGACCGATCGAGCGGGCCGAGGACCTGGCGAGCCTCGTCGAGGCGACCGTCCCGACCCCCCTCCGCGGCCGGCGCCGGATCCACCCGGCGACGCGGGTCTTCCAGGCCCTCCGGATCGCCGTCAACGACGAGCTCGAGGCGCTCCGGGAGGGACTCGTCAGCGCCGTCGACCTCCTCCGGCCCGGTGGGCGCCTCGTCGTCCTCTCGTATCACTCCCTCGAGGACCGGATCGTGAAGCGCTTCATCGCCGGCGAGCGGCGCGGCTGTACGTGTCCGCCGGAAGCACCGGTCTGCGTCTGCGGTCGCCAGCCGCGACTCCGCCCCCTCACCCGGCGTCCGCTCCGGCCCGGCGCCGTCGAGGTTCTGAGGAACCCTCGGGCCCGAAGCGCCCGCCTTCGGGCTGCCGAGCGTCTGGCCGCCTAGGCGACAAGGGAGGTTTCGACCGGCCGGCGGGCGGCCGGGCGAGACGCACCAGGGAGGAGCAAGACGATGGCCAAGCGTCACCAGAGCCGCCGCCGTCGGGCGTACGGTCCGCGCGTGCACGAGCTCCACGAGCGCCGGAGCCGACAGCGGGGCGAGGACGTCCGGAGGTGGCTCGCCCTCGCCCGCGGCAGCCAGGACGTTTTCGTCGACCAAGCCACTGAGTCCGTCGGAGCACCGGTCCGGCCTGGCGGCCACGAGGCCGTCGGCGTGCGGGTAGCCGACTGATGGCTGTCTACGAGGGAGCGCGTCCACGACCCGGTCTCGTCCTCCCTCGACGGCAGGGCATCGGCGTCGGAGCCGTTCCCCGTCGTCGACTCCGGGGCGTCGTTCGAGCCGAGCGTCGCCCGCGGCGGCTCGGCCTCGTCCTCGGCGGGATCGTCGTTGGTTTCCTGCTCGCCTTCTTCTCCCTCGCCCAGACGGTCCGGGTCGCGGCGACCGGCTACGAAGCCGAGCGCTTCGCAACGGAGCTCGAGCAGCTCGACGCGCGGGCGCGCGACCTCCGGTCCGACCTCAACCGCCTCGGCCGGGAGCCGGCCGTCCGCAAGCAGGCGACGGACCTCGGTCTCGTCCCCCTCGGCGATCCCCTCGTTCTGCCGGCCCGCTGAGCTCCTTCCGATCGTCCGTCGATGCTCGGTCGGACCGATTCCCGCCCGCGCCACCTCCTCGTCCTCGCCGTCCTCCTCGCCCTGGCGGCGAGCCTCGTTCTTCGCCTCGGCTACTGGCAAGTGGTCGAGGCCGGCAGCCTCGCCGCCCGGGCCCGCGAGCAGACGACGATGCGGATCGAGGAGGCCCCGCGACGGGGTGAGATCTACGATCGGAGCGGGACGGTCGTCCTGGCGACGACGGTCGATCGCTACACCGTCGCCGTCGCCGCCGATCGGCTCGATCCCGAGGCGCAGGCAACCCTCACCGACCGACTCGCCGAGCTCCTCGACCTTGACGCGGCCGGCCGGGCGACCCTCGTCGACCGCCTCGCCACGAGGCGGCCCTACGTCGTCGTCGCCCGCGACCTCGACGAGGCGGCGGCCTCTCGGATCCGCGCCGCCGTCGCGGACGGGCGGCTCTCGAACGTGAGCCTCGAGGCGACCCCCGTTCGGGTCTATCCCCAGCCGGGCGGGGCCCCCGAGACGTCCCTCGCCTCGCAGATCCTCGGCTTCGTGAACCGCGACGGCGTCGGTCAATACGGGGTTGAGCAGCGCTACCAGGAGGTCCTCGCCGGGACGCCGCGGGTCGTCCTTGCCCAGCGCGACTCGGCGTCGCGGCCGATCCCGGACACCGAACAGGTCATCGACCCTGGGACGCCAGCCCTCGATCTCCGCCTGACGATCGATGCCGGCCTGCAGCTCAGCGTGGAGCAGGAGGTCCTTGCCGCCTGGGTCGCCGACCGGGCGGCAAGCGTCTCGGCGCTTGTCATGGATCCGGCGACGGGGGCGATCTATGCCTCGGCGTCCATCCCAGCCTACGACGCCAACGCCTTCGCCCAGGTGGCGGCTCGCGACCCCGCTCGCTTCGTCGATCCCGTCGTCGGCCAGGTCTACGAGCCGGGCTCGGTCATGAAGATGCTCACCGCCGTGGCCGCCCTCGAGCGCGGCGTCGTCGGCCTCAAGACGCCGATCCAGGACACCGCCTCCCTCATCCTCGACGGGGGTCGGACCTCGGTCAGCAACGCCGACCGGAAGGGGATGGGGAGGATCCCCTTCGAGGACGTCATCGCCTACTCGAGGAACGTCGGGGCGGCGCGGGTCGCGCGACTCCTCGGTCCGACCGTCCGCGATGCCGCCGTCGCCCTCTATGACACCTGGTCGCGCTTCGGGATCGGCTCGCCGACGGGGATCGATGTCGCCGGCGAGGTGCCCGGTCTCGCTCGCGACCCGCGGATCAGCGCCTGGCGCGAGATCGACCTGGCGAACGCCGCCTTCGGCCAGGGGGTCGCCGTCACCCTCGTCCAACTCGCGACGGCCTACGCGGCAATGGTGAACGGCGGGACCCTCGTGACGCCCCACGTCGTCGCCGCCATCGGCGAACGGGAGACGGCTCCCGCGCCTCGTGCCACTGGCCTCGTCGGTCCGGCCCTCCGCGACGAGCTCGTCGGGCTCATGGCCCACGTCGTCGAGAGAGTCCCGTTCTACCGTGACCGAACCCTCGTCCCGGGCTACGTCGTGGGCGGCAAGACGGGAACGGCCCAGATCTGGGATCCCACCCTCAACGAGGGCGCTGGCGGCTGGATCCCAAACATGTACAACTACACCTTCGTCGGTTACATCGGGCGGACCGAGCCCGAGCTCATCGTCGCCGTCCGCATCGCCCGCGCCGAACCGAAAGCCCCGCGCGCCGGCTACCAGGTCTTGCCCATCTACTCCTTCGAGCTCTTCCGCCGAATCGCGACCGACGCCATGACAAGCCTCGACCGGGGGGGCCGCCAGTGATCGGCGCCACCGGGGCCGCGTGCCGGGCGAGGCGCGGCGAAGCCTATGCGACACTAAAAACCGTGAATGCCCTCTCACCATCCGACGCCGGGACCCGGCCCGCTCTGGCTCCCGAGGACCTGGCGCGGCTGACGAGCGGGCGCCTCGTCATTCGGGGCCACCGCGCGATCCGCGGCGCGGCCGTCGATTCGCGTCGCGTCGACCAGGGCCGCCTCTTCGTGGCCCTCGCCGGTGAGCGTACCGATGGGCACCGTTTCCTCGGCGAGGCCCTGAGCCGGGGTGCAGCGGGACTCCTCGTTCGGACCGACTGGCCCCTCGACGCCGAGACCGTCGAGTCGGCCGAGGCGGCAGGGGCGACGATCTGCGCCGTGCCCGACCCGCTCCGCGGCCTCCACGCCCTCGCCGGGGCCTGGCGGCGCCGCTTCCAGCCCCTTGTCGTCGGTGTCACCGGGAGCATCGCCAAGACCTCGACGAAGGAGGCGATCGCCGCCGTCCTCGGTGCCCGCCTTCGGACGCTCAAGAACCCGGGCAACCTCAACAACGAGATCGGCCTCCCGCTCACCGTCCTCGACCTCGGTCCCGAGCACGAGGCCGCCGTTCTCGAGATGGGGATGTACGTCGGCGGCGAGATCGCCGAGCTGGCTCGGATCGCCCGCCCCCGGATCGGGGTCGTCACCGCCGTCCAGGAAGTCCACCTGTCGCGGATCGGCTCCCTCGATGCCATCGAGGCGGCCAAGGCCGAGCTCGTCGAGGCGCTCCCCCCGGGCGCCGACGGTGGCCTCGCGGTCCTCAACGCCGACGACCCACGGGTGGTCCGGATGGCGGACCGGACGGACGCCGCGGTCCGAACGTACGGCTTCGATCCCGGCGCGGCGGTGACCGCCCGTGCCGTCCGCTCCCTCGGGTTCGACGGGATGGCCTTCGATCTCGTCGTCGACGGCCGCGCCACCTCGGTCCGGCTGCCGGTCCTCGGTCGCCTCGCCGTCCACAACGCCCTCGCCGCAGCAGCCGTCGCGTCGGCCGTCGGCCTCGGGCTCGACGAGATCGCAGCGGCCCTCGGCGCGGGCTGGTCCGTCGAGCGCCGCGGGGCCGTCGTCCAAGCCGCCGGCGTCGCCATCGTCGACGATAGCTACAACGCCTCGCCGGGCTCGGTCCGGGCCGCCCTCGATCTCCTCGCGGGCCTCCCCGGCCGCCGGATCGCCGTCCTTGGCGAGATGCTCGAGCTCGGGCCTGCCCACGAGCGCGGCCACCGATCGGTCGGCGAGGCGGCGGCGACCGTCGTCGATTGGCTCGTCGTCGTCGGCGACGGGGCTCGCGGCATCGCCGAGGGGGCGCAAGCGGCGGGCCTGCCGGTCGATCGGCTCTTCCATGTTGCCGATCGGGACGGCGCCGCTCGCGTCCTCCTCGACCTCCTCCGGCCGGGGGACGTCGTCCTCGTCAAGGCATCGCGCGGCGTCGCCCTCGATGTCCTCGTCGACGAGCTCGTGCGGCGTCTCGGCGGCGGTTGCTCGGGGACGCAGCCGTGACGATCGAGCTCATCCAGGGGGTCCTGCTCGCCTTCGCTCTCGTCGTCATCCTCACGCCGCCCTACATCCGGCTCCTGCGCTTCCTCGGCTTCGGCAAGCAGATCCGGATCGAGGGACCCCAGAGCCACCTCGTCAAGGAAGGGACGCCGACCCTCGGTGGTCTCCTCGTCATCGCGGTCGTCCTCGGCCTCTACCTCCTCCTCGGTCGGGTCGAGGGCGGCATCATCGCCGCTCTCGCGGCTCTGGCGGGGATCGGGCTTCTGGGCGCCGTCGACGATGTCCTGAACGCTCGTACCGGCGAGGGGATCCGAGCCCGCCAGAAGCTCCTCTGGCAAACGGTCTTTGCCCTCTTCTTCGCTTGGCAGATCCGACAGACGTACGGCCTCAGCGGATTCCGCGTTCCCTTCGTCGGCGACGTGACCATCGACCCGACCCTCTGGGTCCTCTTCGCCGCCTTCGCCATCGTCGCTGCCAGCAATGGGGTGAACATTACCGACGGGCTCGACGGGCTCGCCGGGGGGACGCTCGTCATCGCCTACGTCTCCTTCCTCATCATCGCCCTCCTCAACCCGGTCCCCCTGCCCGGCGGTGGGATCGGGAATCAGCCGAGCGTTGCCTTTCTCTGCGCCCTCCTCATCGGCGCCCTCCTCGGCTTCCTCTGGTTCAACGTCCACCCGGCCCAGATCTTCATGGGCGACTCGGGCTCGCTCTCGCTCGGAGCGACGCTGGCGGTCATCGCCATCATCACCGGCCAGCTCCTCGTCCTCCCCCTCATCGGCTTCGTCTTCGTCATCGAAACGGGCTCGGTCATCCTCCAGGTCGGCTACTACAAGCTCACCCGCGGCCGTCGTCTCTTCCGGATGAGCCCCCTCCACCACCACTTCGAGCTCGCTGGCTGGGACGAGGAGAAGATCACCCTTCGGTTCTGGATCGTCGCCGTCCTGGCCGGACTCCTCGGTGTCACCCTCTTTCTCGCCTCCATCGATGCGATCCGCTAGCGGGGGCGCGAGACCGATGACGGTGCCGACGACGAGCCAGCGAGGCCGCAGGGGAGAGCCGATCGACCTCGACCGGCTCACCCTCGACGCCGTCCGGGCTGGGGCGCTCGAAGGGCGACCGGTGACCGTCCTCGGCCTGGCCCGGAGCGGTCTCGCCCTCGCCCGCTTCTTCTCGGCGGCCGGGGCCAGGGTGACGGTCTACGATCGCCGTCCGGCCGACGAGCTCCGGATGGCGATCGAGGCCATCGCCGACCGGGGGATCCGCTTTTGCCTCGGGCCCGACGTCGATCCAGCGACGACCTGGGCTCGGGCAGCCCTCGTGGCGACTTCGCCCTCCATCCAGCCCGACTACCCGACCGCCGAGCCGCGCCTCCGGTCGGCCCTCGGGGACCTCGTCCGCCGACGGGCGGCCGGCGACCCGACGGCCCCGGCCCTCGTCTCCGAGCTCGACCTCTTCCTCCGCCTCTGCCCGGCGCCGACCGTTGGCGTCACCGGGACGAAGGGCAAGACAACGACGGCCGCCCTCGCCGCTGCCATCCTCGGCGCCGATCCGAGCCACCGGGTCGTCCTCGGGGGGAACATCGGCCGGCCCCTCGTCGACGAGCTCCACAGCCTCGCTCCCGAGGACCGGGTCGTCGTCGAGATCTCGGAGCTCCAACTGCCGACCCTCTCGCGGGGGACGACGGTCGCCGTCTACACGAACGTCACCGCCGACCACCTCGACCGTCACGGCACGGTCGAAGCGTATCGTCGGGTGAAGCAGCGGCTGGCCGAGCTCGTCGATCCGAGGGGTGCCCTCGTCCTCAACGCCGAGGACCCGGTAACGGCCGCCCTCGCCGGCCTCGGTGGCGCCCCGACCGTCACGTATCGCCGGGGCGTTCCGGTCCCGGGCGGGGTCGGGATCGTCGACGATTGGATCGTGGCCGCCGGGATCGAGCGGCTCGCCCTCGTCGGCGGTGGCAGGGCGAAGGTCGGACCCGGGGGCCGGATCCTGCCCCTTGGCGAGCTCCGCTTGCCGGGAGCCCACAACGTCTCGAACGCTCTCGCCGCCGTCGCCGTCGGCCTCCTCTTCGGACTCGCTCCCGACGCGATCCGGCGGGGGGTGGCCGGCTTTGCCGGGGTCGAGCACCGTCTCGAGGTCGTCGCCGTCATCGACGGGGTCCGGTTCGTGAACGACTCCCAGGGGACGCAACCCGATGCGGTCATCGCTGCCCTTCGAGCCTTCGAGCCGCCGATCGTCCTCGTCGCCGGGGGCCGCGACAAGGGCGTCGACCTCGCGCCCCTGGGACCGGTCGTCGCCGAGCGAGCCGTCGCCGCCGTCCTCATCGGCGAGAACGCCCCGCAGCTGGAGGCAATCTTCCGGGGGGCTGGGCTCCGGCGGGTCGAACGGGCGCCCGACCTCGCTTCGGCCGTCCGCTCGGCCGACGCCATCGCCCGGGCTGCGCTGGCGGCGCTCGGGGGGGCCCAGGGGGATGGCGGGCTGAGCAAGGCCCAGGTCGTCGGTCGAGAGGCGACGGTCCTCCTCAGCCCGGCGGCGGCCTCCTTCGACATGTTCGTCGACTACGCCGACCGCGGCCGGGCCTTCAAGGCGGCCGTCGCCGAGATCGCCCGCGAACGGGGCATGCCGGCCGCATCGAGCCCCGGCGGCGCTGCCGATGCCGGCCGGGGGGTGACGTCGACGCCGGTCGGCCGGCCAGGCTCCGGAGGGGAGGTGCCGGAGCGATGACAACGACGACCTCTCGCCTCGGGCACGTCCGCCCCCTCCAGGCGACCCGAACGAGGGTCCTCCGTCGGGAGCGCCACGAGATCGATTCGGCCATCCTCGTCGCGGTCGTCGCCCTGGCCTCGATCGGGATCCTCATGGTCTACAGCTCCTCGGCGATGAAGGCCTATCTCGCCACCGACGACCCCTTCCGCGTCGTCGGACCGCAGATCGTCTGGGCCGCCATCGGCCTCGTGGCGATGATCGTCGCCAGTCGGATCGACTACCGGTACCTGCGGCTCGTCTCCGTCCCCCTCTTCGGGGTCGCCGTCCTCCTCCTCATCCTCGTCCTCTTGCCGCCCCTCGGGCCCCTCCAGCCGACTCGGGTCGGCGGTTCGGCCCGTTGGCTCCAGCTCGGCCCTCTGCCGGCGATCCACCCGGCCGAGGTCGCCAAGCTCGCCCTCGTCGTCTACCTCGCCCACTGGCTCGCTCGGCGGGGGGGCGAGGTGCGGGGTCTTCGAAGCGGGCTCCTGCCGTTCCTCGCTATCGCCGGTCCCGTCGTCGTCCTCGTCCTCCGGGAGCCCGACCTCGGGACGGGGATGGTCATCGGCCTGACGGCTCTCGTCATGCTCTTCGTCGCCGGGGCGAGCCTCCTCGGGCTCGCCGGCTTCGCCGTCGGGGCGGTCCCGGCCGTCGGCCTCCTCTTCCTCCGCGACTACCAACTCGACCGGATCCGGGCCTGGCTCGACCCCTGGGCCTATCCGGACACGATCGGCTTCCACACCATCCAGGGGCTCCTCGCCCTCGGTCTCGGAGGGCTCTTCGGAGCCGGCCTCGGCGAGAGCCGGCTGGCCGGCGGTCTCTTCCTGCCGAACGCAAGCAACGACTTCGTCTTCGCCGTCATCGGCGAGGAGTTTGGCTTCCTCGGCGGCCTCGTCGTCATCTTCCTGTTCGGCGTCCTCGCCTACCAGGGGATCCGAATCGCCCTCGGCGCCCCGGACACCTTCGGGGCCCTCCTGGCGACGGGGATCACGGCCTGGCTGACGATCCAGGCCTTCGTGAACATCGGGGTCGTCGTCGCCCTCTTCCCGATCACCGGCATCACCCTCCCCTTCATTTCGGCCGGTGGGTCGTCCCTCATCGTCAGCTTCACGGCGGTCGGCATCCTCCTGTCGATCAGCCGCGAGACCGTGGAACGAGGTACCTGGAACGATGCGTCTCCTCTTGGCGGGCGGCGGTACGGGCGGGCACATCTACCCGGCCCTCGCCGTGGCCCGCGCCCTCAGAGCCCGATCGCCTGAACTCGACCTCGTCTGGGTCGGCGGCCACCGGGGCCTCGAGGCACGCCTCGTCCCGGCGGCCGGGATCCGGCTCCGTCGGCTCCTCCTCCGGTCCCTCCGGACGGTGGAGCGCGATCTCCACCTCGTCCTCGATCCCCTGAGGCTCCTCGCCTCGCTCCCCCAGGCGGCTGCCCTCCTCCTCGCCGAACGACCGGCGGCGGTCGTCGCCACCGGTGGCTACGCGAGCATCCCCGTCCTCGTCGCCGCCCGGCTCCTCGGCGTCCCGGCGCTCCTCTGGGAGGGGAACGTCGTCCCCGGGCGGAGTGTCCGGGCGACGGCTCGCCTCGCCCGTGTCGTCGCCGTCGCCGACCCGGCGACCTGCGGCGCCCTCGCCCGGTCCGACCGCTGCTACGTGACCGGGACGCCGATCCGCGACGTCCGGAGGGTCGATCGCGACGCGGCCCGCCGGCGCTTCGAGATCCCGCCCGGTGGGCGGGCCATCCTCGTCTTCGGGGGGTCCCAGGCCGCCCGCCGCTTGAACGAGGCTGTCCTCGCCGCCCTCCCCGAACTCATCGAGCGGGCCTGGGTCCTGCACGTCACCGGGACCGAGGGGTACGCCGCGGCCCTCGCCGCCCGAGAGCGGCTCCCAGCCGAGCGGCGCGAGCGCTATCGCCCGTACCCCTTCCTTCACGAGGAGATGACCGACGCCCTCGGCGCTGCCGATCTCCTCGTCGGCCGGGCCGGCGCCTCGACCCTCGCCGAGGCAGCCGCCTTCGGCCTCCCCGTCGTCATCGTTCCCTATCCCCACGCCGCCGGCCACCAGCTGGCGAACGCAGAACGCGTCGTCGCCGCCGGGGCCGGACGCCTCATCCGAGACGAGGCGTTCGATGCCGCCGCCCTCCTCGATGCCGCCGCCCTCCTCGAACGGCCGGCCGAGCACGCCCGGATGGCTGCGGCGGCCCGGAGCCTCGCCCGGCCGGGTGCCGCCGATGCCGTCGCCGAGCTCGTCCTCGCCCTCGCCCTTCGGCGACCGCTGCCCGAGCCGGCGGCCGTTGAGCGCTTGGCCACGGGCGCCGTCGGCTGAACGAGGTGAAGGCCGCGATGGAGGACGCCGAGGTGCCGGACGGGCAGGGTGGACGAGATGCCAGCGGTGTTTGATCCGGTCGCCGTCGCCACCGACATCGGCCGCCGGCTCGGGGTCAAGGTCGTCCGGAACCAGCCCCTCGCCCGTCTGACGACCCTCCGGGTCGGCGGGCCCGCCGACCTCTACGCCGTCGCCCGGAACGCCTTCGAGCTCCGGGCCCTCGTCCGCTACGCCCGGAGCCGGGACATCCCCCACGTCCTCCTCGGTCGGGGGAGCAACGTCGTCGTTGCCGACGCCGGCATCCGAGGCCTCGTCATCGCCGTCCGGGCCGAGGGGAGCCGGATCGAGGGGGAGCGCTACGTCGCCGAGGCCGGCGTCCCCATGGCCCGAGCCGCGACCGAGACGAGTGGCGCCGGTCTCGCCGGGCTCGAGTTCGGCCTCGCCATCCCGGGCACCGTCGGCGGGGCCGTCTGGGCGAACGCCGGCGCCCACGGCAGCGACGTCGCCGCCGTCCTCGAGTCGGCGACGATCCTCGCCGCCGACGGGCGGGAGCTCCGCCTGGGACCCTCGGAGCTCGGCCTTGCCTACCGGACGAGCCGTCTCAAGATCCCCCCCGGCGTTGCCGACGTCACCCCGCCGGGACGGGCCGCGGCGCCGACGGAGGTCGTCCTCGCCGCCGCCTTCCGCCTCCGCCCGGACGACCCAGCCGCCATCCGGGCCCGCCTCGACGACATCCGCCGCTGGCGGCGGGAGCACCAGCCCCTCGGGCTTCCGTCGGCCGGGAGCGTCTTCCGGAACCCGCCGGGCGATGCCGCCGGGCGCCTCGGCGAAGCCGCCGGCTGCAAGGGCTGGCAGGTCGGCGGGGCGAGGGTCTCGGAGCGCCACGCGAACTTCATCGTCACCGACGGCCGGGCCCGGGCGGCCGACGTCCGCCGCCTCGCCGAGCGGGTCCGAGCAGCCGTCGCCGACCGCTTCGGGATCCGGCTCGAGTACGAGGTCGTCTTCCTCGGCGACTGGCCGGCCGGCCACGAGCCCGACGGCCAGGGCGAGAGCCCCGGGGACCCGCCACCGAGCCCCCTCCCGAAGCGCCCATCGGAGGTCGATCGATGACCCCTCCGCCTGCAGCCGCGAACGGCCGTCCGGACAGTGACCCCGTCGCCGTCGTCTTCGGCGGGCCGTCGGCCGAGCACGACGTCTCCATCGTCTCCGGCCTCGCCATCGCCCGGGCCCTCGCCGAGGGAGGCCGGCCGGTGGAACTCGTCCTCGTCGACCTCGACCGCCGCTGGTGGTGGATCCCGACCGACGTGATCGCGGGGCCGCCCGACCCGGCCCGCTACGACGAGCCCGCCGGACTCGGGGCCGAGGGACCGTTCACCGCCGGGGCGGCCCTCGACCGGCTCGTTGGACGAACGCCGCCGCCGGTGGTCTTCGTCGCCCTCCACGGTCCCTTCGGCGAGGACGGGACGATCCAGGGTCTCCTCGAGGCCGCGGATCTCGCCTACACGGGCTCCGGTGTCGGCGCCTCGGCGATCGGCATGGACAAGGCCCTCTTCAAGCGCCTCGTGCGAGGAGCCGGTCTGCCCGTCGTCGACTGGCTCGAGATCTCCCGCCGCCGCTGGCTCGCCGAGCCGACGGCCGTCCTCGCCGAGCTCGAGGACTTCGCCGCCGCCCACGGCGAGCCCCGCCTCATGGTCAAGCCCGCCGCCCTCGGGAGCTCGGTCGGGATGACCCTCGCCCACGGTCCGGCCGAGCGGGGCCCCGCCCTCGAGGTCGCCTTCCGCTTCGACGAGCGAGCCATCGTTGAGCGCTACCTGGCCGGCGCCCGGGAGCTCGAGGTCGCCGTCATCGGCAACGAGCCGAGCCGCCTCGAGGCGTACGGCCCGGGCGAGGTCTGGCCGGGCCGCGAGTTCTACGACTACGAGGCGAAGTACACACCGGGGCTCTCGAAGACGACGCCCCGGGCCGAGCTCCCCGAGGCGACGGCGGCCCGCGTCCGGGAGCTGGCGAAGGCGACCTACGCGGCCGTCGGAGCGGCGGGCTTCGCCCGGGTCGACTTCCTCGCCGTCGGCGACGAGATCTTCGTCTCCGAGATCAACACGATCCCGGGCTTCACCCCGATCAGTCTCTTTCCGACGATGGCGGCCACCGGCGGCTACGACTTTCGGAGCGTCTGCGAGCGGATCGTCGAGCTCGCCCTCGAGCGAGCCGCCGATCGAACCCGGGCGCCGCTCCGCCCGGCCGACCTCCCGAGGGGGATCCGGTGAGCCGTCGCCCCGCCGTCGCCCGGCTCCGCCAGGCCCGCCCCGTCCGGCCGATCCGACGCCGGAGCGCTCGCCCGTCGCCGGTCCGGGCCGCAGCCGCCCTCGTCGCCCTCGGGGCGGCGGCCGTCCTCTATGGGCTCGTCGCCTCGCCCATCTTCGGCTTCGAGCGCCTCGTCGTCGACGGCGCCCGCTTCACGAGCCGCGCCGACATCGAGGCCGCCCTCGCCATCCGGCCGGGCGAGAGCGTCTTCGCTGTCGCCGTCGATCGCCTCGCCGCCCGGCTCGTCGCCCTGCCGGCCGTCGAGCGGGCCGCCGTCGCCGTCCGCCTCCCCGACACCGTCGTCGTCGACCTCGTCGAGCGGCGCCCGATCCTCGCCTGGCGGACCGCCGAGGCGACCTATCTCGTCGATGCCGAGGGCGTCCTCCTCGCCCGAGTCCCCGACCCGGGAGCCGACGCGGCAGCGGTCGCCCTCGGTGGGGCGAGGCTGCCCCTCGTCGACGACCGGCGGCCGGAGAGCGGTGGGCTTCGCCTCGGTGCAAGCCTCTCGGTCGTCGACCTCGATGCGGCCCGCCGCCTCGGCTCGCTGCGGCCGGTGGACGTTGGCTCGGCCGCCCCAGGGCTCTCCGTCGCCGTCGACGACGCCGACGGCTGGACCGTCCGGGCCATCGGCGCCGGGAGCGGAGACGGCGCCGGGAGCGGAGACAGCACGTCGGGCGAGGCACCCGCCTGGACGGCGGTCTTCGGCTTCTACACCCTGACCCTCCGACCGACGACCCTCATCCCGGGCCAGGTCCGCCTCCTCCGGAGCCTCCTCCGGGACCGCGAGGCGACGGTCGCCCGGGTCGTCCTCGCCTCCGAGACCGACGGGACCTTCGTGCCTCGGCCGAGCCCGTCGGC
>JBHORA010000080.1:0-18276 GCA_042408535.1 Chloroflexota bacterium
ACCGAGCGACGACCGGAGCTCCTTGAGAAGCTCGATGATCTGGGCCTGGATCGTCACGTCCAGGGCCGTCGTGGGTTCGTCGGCCACGAGCAACCGGGGGCTGCAGGCCAGCGCCATGGCAATGAGCGCACGCTGACGCATGCCCCCGCTCAGCTCATGCGGGTAGGCATCAACGAGACGCTCGGGCTCCGGCAGGTGGACCCGAACGAGGACCTCGATGGCACGGGCCCTGGCGACCGTCCGCGGCACGGATTCGTGGGCCCGGATCGTCTCCACGATCTGCTCGCCGATCGTCCAGACCGGATCGAAGGCGCTCATCGGATCCTGGTAGATCATCGCGATGTCGCGACCTCGGAGCGCCCGGAGCTCGCGGGGCGGCAGTCGGAGGAGGTCCCGCCCGAGGAACTCGATACGCCCTCCCACCCGCGCTTCCCTGGGCACGAGCCCGAGGATCGAGAGGGCTGTCAAGGATTTCCCGGAGCCCGATTCGCCGACGATGACGAGGGCCTCGCCGGGCCAGAGGTCGAACGAGACGGACTCGACCGCCAGGAGCTCACCGCGCCCGCGGGCACGAAAGCCGACGGTGAGGTTCTGAACGCTGAGAAGCGGCACTGTCATCGCCGTCCGCGCTCCGCGAGGGCGTCGCCGACGAGGGAGAAGGCGACCGTGGCAAGGGCGACCATCGCTCCCGGGAAGACGAGGTACCACCACGCCGTGCCGAAGTAGTTCCTCGAGTCTCGGATGAGGAGGCCCCATTCGGGCGTCGGCGACTGGGCACCGAGACCGAGGAACGAGAGAGCCGTGACGGCAACGAGGGCATAGCCGACGTCTGTCGTCATCCGGACGTTCACGTCCCTGATCATGAAGGGCAGCATGTGATGCCGAAACAGCCGGAAGCCCCGCACGCCGAGGGCACGCGCCACCTCGACGTGAGGTCGCGCCTTGAGCGCCATGACCTCCCCACGGACCAGGCGAGCGTAACTGGGCCACCAGATGACGGCGAGACTCAGGGCAACACTCCCCAAGCCACGGCCGAGGGAGGCGGCCACGGCCAGGGCGAGGACGAAGGCCGGAAAGGCAAGGAACAGATCGACGATCCGCATGAGGAGCTCGTCCACCTTCCCGCCGACGAGCCCGGCGACGGCGCCGTATACGACCCCGAACGCAGCGGCAGAGAGGACGACGCTGACAGCCACGCCGAGTGAGTTTCGGGTTCCGTAGACCACCCGGCTGTAGAGGTCGCGCCCGCCCTCGTCGGTGCCGAACGGATGGGCAAGGTCAGGTGGCCGAAGGCGCTCCGAGACGTTCAGCCGAATCGGATCGCCCGTGGCGAGCTGCTCTGGAACGAGGGCACAGACCGCCAAGAAGACGAGCACGACGACCGCCCCAGCAGACAAGATGGACAACCGCGGGATCGCCAATCCGAGAATGGACGCGGGCCAGGGGTGTTGCCTCCCCTGTCGGCTGGCGACCTCCTCCAGAGGGACCACGGGCTCGCTCATCTTCCGGCGGCTCCAATCCTCGGATCGACGATGGGATAGGCGAGATCGCTCAGGAGGTTGACGAAGGCGAAGACGACGGTCGCCACGAGGGTCAGGGCGATGACCGGCGCGTAGTCGAAGACTTCGAACGACTTGAAGGCGTAGAGCCCGATCCCCGGCCAGTTGAAGATCACCTCGACCAGGACGATCCAGCTGATCATGTAGCCGAACTGGATGCCCGTTACGGTGATGATTGGGTTGAGGGCATTGCGGAGGACGTGACGGAGGAGAATCGCCGACTGGCTCAGACCCTTGCCGCGGAGCGTCCGGACGTAGGGTTGGTCGTACTGCTCGATGAGGGCGGCTCGAACGAGCCGAACCCCGACCGCGAGGAGGCTGAGGACGACGGCGGCAACGGGGAGCACAAGGTGGCGGAGGGTGGCCGCGAGCGCTTCCCAGTCGAGGGCAAGGATCGAGTCGATGACGAAGAAGCGGGTCACCGTCGGCGGTGGAGCGTCTCGGATGGGATAGCGGCCGTCGAGCGGCAGCCAGCCCAGGTGGTAGAAGAAGACAAGCTGGAGGGTAAGACCAAGCCAGAAGACGGGAATCCCCGTCCCGATCATGGTGGCGAGGCGAACGAACGCGTCCGTCCACCGCGCCTGTGCCCGCGCCGCCACGTACCCGAGAACGAGACTCAGGACAAGGTAGACGGCGAAGCTCACGACGAGGAGCTCCAGAGTAGCTGGGAGGAACTCGGCGAGATCGGCCGCCACTGGGCGCCGAGTCCTGAAGGACTCACCGAGATCGCCCCTGAGAAGACCCGTCATGTACGTCAGGTACTGCTCTAGGAGCGGCCGATCGAGGCCGTACTGGGCTCGGATTCGAGCGACGGTCTCTGCGGACGCGTTCTGGCCGGCGAGGAAGGCGGCCGGATCGGCCGGCACGACCCGGGACAGGACGAACGTGATCGTGGCCACGGCGACCACGATGAGGGCCGTCCAGGCGAGCCGTGCGGCGATGAAACGGGCCACCTTCCTCGTCGGTTCCGTGCGACTAGCGGTTGACGCTCAACTCGTAGAAGCGGGCGTTGATGTACTCGGCCGGGTCGATCACGTAGCCGCTGATGTGGTCAGGGATCGGCACCACGGTCTTCGGCCGAGCCGCCCAGATGATCATGTGGGTGTCGACGATCATCTGGCTCGCCCGCTTCAGAAGGTCGTAGCGGCGAGTCGCGTCGAACTCGCTCCGAATTTGGGCGACGAGATTGTCGAATTCGGGGTTGCTGTACTTCGACGAGTTGTAGAAGCCGCCAGTGACATAGTGGGCATCGAAGAACTTGGTGGCATCGGTGGGGCTGAGGTTCGCATTTCCAAGCACGAAGCAGTGCGCCTGGTCGTTCTTGATCGCCTCGATGGCCTGGACGAACGGCAGCTGCTCGATCTGGACGGTTACCCCGATCTCCTTGGCCGAGGACTGTAGGACCGTCGCCGCGAAGTCGAACTCGGGGAATCCGCTTGGCACGGCGCACTTGATGGTGGCGCCTGCGTCACCCGAGGCATCGAGGGCGGCCCGGGCGGCGTTGAGGTCGCGCTGGATGGGGGCGAGGTCGTTCTCGGGGCTACCGGGGAACCAGTGCGGGATCGGCCCCCGAGGTGTCTCAGCCATGCCCTGGTAGTAGTCGAGCATCGCCCCGTAGTCATACGCTAGGACGAGGGCGCGGCGGAACTCCAGGCTGTCGGTGGGCGCCAGCTGCGTGTTCAGGTAGATAGCCGGCCACGCCCACAGGTTGTAGCCGATGACGGTCGTGAAGCCCGGCAGCTTGCCGATCCGAAGCGCTTCATCGAGAGGCACGAAGTTCGCCAGGTCGTACTCGCCTCCCTCCAGACCACGGGCGCGCGTTGAGCCCTCGCCGACGAAGCGCACGATCACCCGATCGGCCGGGTTCGAGGGGAAGGTGCCCCACCAGTCCGCATTCCGTTCCAGGGTGATCTGCGAACCCCGTTCCCAGTTGACGAACCTGTAGGGCCCCGTCCCGTTCGCGTGTTCGGCGAACCACGCCTTTCCGTCATCGGCAGCATGCGCGGCGACGTCGTGGGCGGAGACGATCTCGATGTGCGTCAGGTTCGCGGGCAGGAAGGCGTCCGGGCTCGACGTCTCGATCTCGACCGTGTAGTCATCCACGACCCGGACTTCCTTGATGCTGCTGATGAGATACGCCTGGCCCTGGCCGATCTTTAGCATCCGATCGATCGTCGCCTTCACGTCCTCAGCGGTGAAGTCCGATCCATCGTGGAACTTCACGCCCTGACGGAGCTTGAAGGTCCAGAGGTTGGCCCCGTCGTTCGTCCACTCAGTCGCGAGCGCGGGCAGGATCGTTCCAGGGTCGCTGCTGTTGTATGTCGTCAGGTGGTCGTAGACGTTCCGCGTGATCGTGAGCTCCCAGTTGATGTTCGCGATGGCCGGATCGATGGTGCTCGGTTCGCCGGCATCGGCGAAGACGAGGGTTCGCTCCCCGACGGGTTGCGGACTCGCTGCACCTGTCGGCGATGGCCCGGGCGAAGCCGAGGGTGAGGGGCTCGGTGAAGCGGCTGGACCGCAGGCAGCGGCGACGATGCTAACGATCGCCAGGACGACACCCCCGATGAGCCACCGCCGCGGCTCGTGGTTCGCGTGCATGCAAAACTCCTCCTCTCTTGGACTTTGGTCAGGGCGTTGACCTAGCGGAAATCGTCAAGAGTCACCTCCCTTTCTCGGTGGGCCTCTCGGTGGACGGCTGCCGCCCGCCAGTCAAGGCCGGGTCTCCTCGCACGCTCGCCGGAGCGCCTCCAGTCCGGTCTCGACCTCCTCGTCCGTGATCACCAACGGCGGTGCCAAGCGGAGCACGTTTCCGCCGGGTCCGGTCGGGGGCAGGACGATGACCCCGTGACGATCCGCCGCGAGAAGAACGGCCATCGCCCGATCGGGATCCGGGTCCTTGCTCCGGAGGTCGCGAACGAACTCGATCCCGAAGGACAGACCCACGTTGCGGACGTCGCCGATGCCGGGGTCTCCCCAGCTCCTGATCGCCGCCGCGATCCGTTCGCTGAGCGGATCGACGCGCTCCAGGACGCCGGGTGCCGTGAGAACCTCGATCGTGGCGAGCGCTGCCGCGCAGGCCAGCGGGTTGCCGCCGTACGTGCTCCACAGGGATCCCGCCGGAGCAGCCGCCAGCAGCGCCCGTCGGCCGAGGACGGCGCTCATCGGCATTCCCGAGGCGATCCCCTTGGCCACGGCGACGAGGTCGGGCCGGACGCCCGATCGCTGGAAGGCGAAGAGCGTCCCCGTCCGACCAAACCCAGCCTGGACCTCGTCGATGATGAGGAGCGCGCCGCGGCGATCCGCGAACTCCCGAAGCCGGGGCAGGAAGTCGGCAGGGGGAACGACGCAGCCGCCCGCCCCGAGATACGGCTCGACGAGGATGGCCGCCGGCTCCTCGGTCAGGTTCGCGTCGATGAGCTGGTCGGCGAGCTCGAGACAGCGGCCGACGAGGTCGTCGGTGCCGCCGACCGGTGGTCGATATGAGTCTGGGAACGGCGCCACGAGGACGCCCGGGAGGGTGGGGCCGGTGCCCCAGCGCGTCGCGCGGAGGCCGCCCACGGAGAGGGCCGACAGCGACTTGCCGTGAAAGCCCCCGGTGAAGGCGACGACGCTGTGGCGACCGGTCGCCGCCCGAGCGATTCGGAGACAGGCGTCGATCGCCTCCGCGCCCGTCGTGAGGAAGGCGACGGCTTCGATCGGTGGTCCGGCCAGAGCGACGAGTCGCTCGGCGAGCTCGGCCCGCAGTGGATGCGGGGCGTCGTAGGCGTTGAGGAGTCTGGCGGCCTGCTCGGCGATCGCCGCAGCCACCCGAGGATGGGCGTGGCCGACGTTGGCGACGAGCACGCCCGACGTGAAGTCGACGAGCTGGCGGCCGTCGACATCCTTCACGACGGCGCCATGGGCCTCTTGCCAGACGAGATGATCGTGGCCAGGAGCTCCGGGGGCGAGGACGGCACGCTCCCTCGCCCGGATCGCATCGGCATGGGTTTGGCTATCAACCGGCATCGCGTTCCTCCTCCCACGTCGCAAGGGCCAGGGCGAGGACCTGGGCTGCCACGAGGACGTCCTCGATGAGCACCGACTCGTTCGGGATATGGGCGTCGGCGATGCTCCCCGGACCGAAGATGACGGCCGGGACGCCGGCCAGCCGAACGAAATGGCTTGCGTCCGATCCGTAGAGCACGCCCTCCTCGACCGCCGTGCCCCGGAGCGCAGTGAGCGCGGAGCGAAGGCTGCGTACGACGGCCGTGTCTGGACCCGTCTCCCAGCCGGGGAAGGCGCCATGGCTCCAGTGGACGGTGGGTCGATGCTCCCGGAGCCAGGGGTCGGCGTCGCTCGCTGCGGCGATCGCCTCCTCGAACGCCCGGCGGGCGCTCGCGAGGTCCTCATCCGGGAGGACGCCGAACCGACCCGATGCCGTGGCTCGATCGGGGACCGTCCAGGCATGGTGGCCGGCTCGAACGAGGCCAACGGCGAAGGGCGCTCGATGCGCCCAGCGGCGAAAGAGCGGATGCCCGACGCGCCGCTGCCGTTCATCTGCCAGGGCGACGAGCCGCTCGTACAGGAGAACCAGCTTCTCGAACGCCGACACGCCCAACCAGGGAGCCGAGGTGTGGGCGGCCCGACCCGGCACCTCCAGCATGAACTTGAGGATCCCTGCCTGAGCCCGGACAAGAGCCAGCTCGGTCGGTTCGAGCACGACGGCCGCGCTGGGGGGCGTCCCCTGCCGGATGGCAGCGATCGTCCCGAGCCCTCCACCCTCCTCGCCGATGACGCATTGGATCTCGACATCGACCGCCGGCTCGATCCCGAGGTCCTTGAGGACGGCTACGGCTCCGATGGCAGCGGCCAGGCCGCCCTTCATGTCGGCCGCCCCGCGACCCAGAACCCGCCCCTCGCGGATCTCGGCACCATAGGGGTCGGCCGTCCAAGCGGACCGGTCGCCCGGAGGCACGACGTCGACGTGCCCGTTGAGGGCCACGACCGGGCGCGATCGTCCGACGAACCAGCGACCGAACACGTTCGGCCGGAGCTCGAGGTCCTGCTCGGTCTCCCAGAACGGGTAGGCGTCGCCCACCCGCTCTCGGTCGACGGTTTCGGTTCGAACCTGAAGCCCAAGCTCGAGGAGCGTCGCTCGGTACTCGGCTGCGACGGACCCTTCGGCGCCGGTTTCGCTCGGGATACGAATGGCCGCCCGAAGGTGCTCCACGATCCAGTCCGCGCGGCGCTCGGTGGCGGCGCGAACCTCGGCCGCCAGACCCGCGGCGGTCCCGATCGTCCCCTGGCTCATCGGATGGCGACCTCCGTTGCGGTGCGGAGCGCCGCGCGAGCCACGTCGGCGACGCGCGCGGCCGACAGCCCGTACTTTTCCAGGAGTGCCTCGTTGGGTGCCGACTCCCCGAACGTGTCCTGAATGCCGTTTCGGATGACTCGGGTCGGTAGCTCCTCGGCGAGGACTTCGGCGACGGCTCCGCCCAGGCCGCCGATGATCGTGTGCTCCTCGGTCGTGACGACGAGTCGTGTCCGCCTCGCGGCTTCGACGATCGCCGAGCGGTCGATGGGCTTGAGGCTGGGGAGGTGGAGGACGAGCGCCTCGATCCCCTCCTCCGCGAGCGACTCGGCGGCAGCGAGCGCTCGTGACGTCTGCACTCCGGTCGAAATGAGCGCGACGTCGCGCCCATCCCGGAGGACGACCCCACGACACGGCTCGAATGGGTGGCCCGGGTCGAACAGACGCGGTGATGGGTCGCGGGCGAGCCGAATGTAGACGGGGCCGGCGTATCCGGCCGCCCAGCGCAGCGCTGCTCTCGCCTCGACGTCGTCGGCGGGAGCCAAGACCACCATCCCCGGCATGGCGCGCATGACGGCCAGGTCGTCGACCACCTGGTGGGTCTTGCCCGTCAGTCCGGTCAGGATGCCACTGTAGCCGCCGACGATTTTCACGTTCAGCTGCGGCTGCGCCACAAGCACGCGAATCGGGTCGAGGGCCCGGCAGACGGCGAAGCAGGCGAATGTGGAAATGAAGGGGACGAAGCCGAGGGTAGCCAGGCCAGCGGCCACGCCGAGCATGTTCTGTTCCGCGATTCCCATCTGGAGGAATCGGTCGGGACGGGCGGCGGCCACGATGTCGGCCCGGGTGGAATTCGCCAGGTCCCCGTCGAGAACGAGAACGTTCGGGTCGGCGTGCGCCAGCTCGACGAGGGTCTCTCCGAACACCTCACGCTGGGCGCGGCCGAGGGTCCAGCTTCTCGTGCCTTGGCGCCGAGGTGCGGGGAGATCGGCCGGGCCAGATGCCCCAACCGGTGCCGTGACCTGCGCTCGTTCGCTCATGACCCGGTCTCGCTCAGAGCGGCTGCTGCGGCTTCCAGCTCCGCGGGGGTTGGAACTCGCGAATGCCATTCGAAGCGCCCCTCCATGAACGGCACGCCCTTCCCCTTCACGGTCCGAGCGACGATGACCGTCGGACGCCCGGCCGCCTCACAAGCCAGCTCGAAGGTCGGCAAGATCGAGGAGAAATCGTGGCCATCGCACTGGAGCACGCACCAACCGCAGCTCTCCCACCGCGCGACGAGGTCAGCCGCCTCGAAGGGGGGAAGGTGCCGGTCGCCGTCGAGCCAGCCGAATTGCTGGAGCCCGTTGGCGTCGACCACAGCGATCAGGTTGTCCAGTCGATACCGCGCAGCGACGGTCGCAGCCTCCCAAACACTGCCTTCCTGGCACTCACCGTCTCCGATCATCACGTACGTGCGGAAGCCAGCTCCGCGGAGACGGGCGCCGAGGGCGATCCCGACCGCAGCGCAAATCCCGAGTCCGAGCGATCCCGTCGACATGTCGATCCCCGGGAGCCGGGTCATGTCCGGGTGGCCCTGGAGCCTGGAATCGAGGGCGTCGAAGGTCCCCAACTCGGCCACCGGGAAGTACCCGCGGAGCGCCATGGTCGCGTACAGGGCGATGGCGCTATGTCCCTTGGAAAGGATGAAGCGGTCGCGACCCGGCCACGACGGCTCGTTCGGCCGGACCTTGAGCACTCGGAAGTAGAGGGCCACGAGGAGATCGGCTGCCGAGAGCGGCCCACCGATGTGGCCGCCGCCGGCGTGGGCGACGGCTCGGATCACCTCGAGCCGAACCCGACGAGCCAGCTCGCGAAGGTCATCGAGCGACGGGTCTTCCCCGGAACCCATCGACCGACGGTCGCCGTCCCGCGCGGGCATCGCCGTCACTGCCCTACCGCTCCTGAGTCGTTACTCGCCGGAAGGATCGTTCTCGTATACCGCATTGCGCAATAGCGTAGCGCATGGTGCAATGCTAGCGTGATGCTAGACTACCGTCAACGACGCAGAACGACAGCCACCCTGGAGCCAGATGCCGCCGGCCGGAAAGCCAACGAAGACGGCCACCGCCGCGACGAGCCGTCGTGAACGACCGACGGGAATCCTCGTCCTGAACAAGGTCCGGGCGATTCTCGACGCCTTCGCCGACGGCCTCGAACGGGCGGGCCCGGCGGAAGTTGCCGCCAAGATCGGGACGAACAAGAGCACGACCTTTCGGATTCTCAAGTCGATGGAGCAGGTGGGTCTCCTCGACCGGTCGCCCGACGGCACGTACAGTCTCGGCATCCGCCTCATGGAGCTCGGTGCGCTCGTCGGTGAGCGCCTCGACGTGCGCCGCATCGCCGAGCCGATCCTGCGCAAACTGCGCGACGCCGTTGGGCAGACCGTGTTCCTCACCGTGCGCCACGACGACGTCGCCGTCTGCATCGATCGGCTGCCGGGTTCGCACGTCGAGGTCATGGCGCTGCGGCTGGGCGGACGGCTTCCCCTCTATTGCGGCGCTGCGCCACGGGTCCTTCTCGCTGGCCTCGATGAGGCGGCCCTGGAGCGCTACCTCGGGAGGGCACCCTTCGAGCCCCGGACGCCATACACGTTGACGACTGCCGATGCGCTCCGGGCAGACGTGCTCCAGACCCGGTCGCAGGGCTACACCCTCTCCCTCGAGGACGTGACGCTCGGGGTGGCCGCGGTGGGCGCCCCGATCTTCGACCACCGCGGGCGGGTGGTGGCGGCGATCAGCATGGCCGACCTCCGCCACGAGTACGAGCCGGCGCGCCTCCCGTCCCTCGTCGACAGCGTTCGGTCTGCGGCCGCCGAGGTCAGCGCGGCCCTCGGTGCCGGAGACCGCGGCTGGAGGTAAATCCAGGAAGAAGACCGGCGCCAATCCGCGTCGACCCCACTGGTCGCCGACCAGTCACGTACCTCGTCGGTCTTGTGCCGGGCCCGGACATGCTCAGGCCGTGGAGGTCGTTCGCGGTCGTTGGATGAACTCGATCGGGTGACCGTCCGGATCCTCGAAGTAGATGGCGCGGGCACCACGATTGGGTCCGGCGGTGATCTCCACCGGAGCGGCGGATCTGGCCCGGTAGCCAGCCGCTCGCAGGCGAGTCACGATCTCGTCGATGTCATCGACGAGAAAGCAGACGTGGCCGTGGCCAGGTTCGCACGGAAGCGCTCGGACCGGGCTCCTCGGGACGCCCTGGTACTCGAGGAGCTCGATCTGGGTCGTGCTGTTCGGGACTCGGAGAAACGCCATGCGCACGGCCGTGAACGGCAACCCGTGCATGTCTCGAAGGTACTGTTCGGTGGCCGTCCGCTCCGCGTCGATCTCCAGGCCGAGGGTTCCCACGTAGAACTTCAACGCCTGGTCGAGATCGGACACGCTGACACCCGCGTGGAAGACCCCGCTGACCTTCGGCGACCCTGAGGACACCAGCTCCCTCCTTGTCTCGCATGGCAATACGTAAGCTCGCATTGTGCTCCATGATATTGGGTCGCCGCCCGGGTGGAGCGCTGGTGCGCGGACGACCGAGCTGCCACGTCTGCACAGGTCCGGTTGTTCAGGTAGCCGGAGCGGTGGGAACCCGTGCTGCTCTCGGCCGGGCGCGAGCCGCTGGGCGTCGGAATCGCCGTTACGACCGCAGGACCGATCGCACCGCCGCCACGACATCCTCCGGCTGCGGCAGCCAGGCAGCCTCGAGCGGCTGAGCGTACGGGACCGGCATGTCGAGGCCGGCAACCCGCCGGACCGGGGCCCGGAGATCGCTCCAAGCCAGCTCACCCACCCGGGCCGCGATCTCCGCTCCGACACCGACGTTGCGGTGCGCCTCGTGGACGACGACGAGCCGACCCGTCCGCCGAACCGAGCCGAGCACCGTCTCCCTGTCGAGCGGGACGATCGTCCGAAGATCGATGACGTCGGCCGCGACGCCGTCCCGGTCCCGCAGCAGCGCTGCCGCCGCGAGCGCGGTGTGGACGGCTCGCCCGTAGGCCACGATCGTGACGTCGTCCCCCGCCTCCACGATCCGGGCCTGTCCGAAGGGGACGACGTACTCGCCTTCGGGCACCTCGCCCTTCGTCGGGTAGAGCGCCTTGTGCTCGACGACCAGGCACGGGTCGTCCATCCGCACGGCGGCTGCGAGCAGCCCTTTTGCGTCGGCAGGGAAGGCGGGGACGGCGACGGCGAAGCCTGGGATGTGGGCAAAGAACGCCTCGAAGCACTGGGAGTGCTGGGCGCCGGTCCCGGCCCCAACGCCGTGCTGCGTCCGGACAGTCAACGGCAGGCGAACGGCGTCGCCCGACAGAAAGCGAAGCTTCGCCGCCTGGTTGAGCAGCTGGTCGGCGGCGACGAGGACGAAGTCCATGAACATGATCTCGACGATCGGCCGCTTGCCGGCCAGGGCGGCACCGACGGCCGTGCCGACGAAGCCGGCCTCGGCGATGGGGGTGTCCATGACACGGTCGGGGCCGAACCGCTCCAGCAGGCCGGCGGTGACCTTGTAGACCCCGCCGTAGGCCCCGATGTCCTCGCCCATCAGGAAAGTCCGAGGGTCGCGGGCGAGTTCGAGCTCGAGCGCCTCTCGGACGGCGTCACGGAAGGTCAGGGTTCGGCTGCTCGTCGCGGCAGCGGCGGCGGGAGGCGTCATCGGGTCACCTCCATGTACGGGCTCGCTCCCAGGGCGACGGCGGCGGGATCGGGTGGCGGTGCGGCCCGGGCGGCATCGAGCGCCGCGCTCAGGCGACGTTCGACGGTGTCGTCAACGGCCGCCACCTCGGTCTCGCCGACCCCGAGGGTCGCCAGGCGCGTCCGGGCGATGGTGAGCGGATCGCGCGCTCGCCACGCCTCGACCTCGTCTCGACTTCGGTACGTCTCGGCGTCGCCGGGCATGTGGCCGCAGAACCGGTACGTCTCGGCCTCGATGAATGTTGGTCCGCCGCCACCCCGTGCCCGATCGGCGGCGTCGGCTGCGGCCGCTCGGACCGCCTCGACGTCCATGCCGTCGCACGTCTCGGTGGCGATGCCGTAGCCGCGGACCCGATCGACGAGCCGCTCGACGCCGACCATCGTCCGGATGGGCGTCATCTCGGAGTACTGGTTGTTCTCACAGACGAAGATCACCGGCAGGCGCCAGATGACAGCGAGGTTCAGCGCCTCGTGGAAAACGGCCTGATTAGTTGCCCCGTCGCCGAAGGCCGCGAGCGTCACCGTCGCTCGGCCATCTTGCTTGGCTGCCAGGGCAAGGCCGCAGGCGACCGGCAGGTTGGCGGCGACGATGGCGTTCGAGACGACGACCCCGCGGGCGAAGGAGCTCACTCTTCGGAGAGCCGGAGCTCGTCTGGTGCGCCGCCGCCCGGACCCCGGGCCAGACCGCCGCCGCCGAGACGCGGACGATATCAACGTTCCGCTTCGGTGACGGCCGCCTCGCGCTCGTCCACACGAATCACGAGAACCTCGCCGGCGACGTCCGAGCGGAGTTGCGGATCGACGGGAGCGAGGGATCGATCCGGGGCACGCTCGGTTTGCTCTACGACTACCCGCACGGCCGACCGGACACCCTCGAGGTCTGGAGCCGGCACCTGCCGACGGACGGCTGGCTCCCCTACCCGGTCACAACTCGCTGGCTGCCCGACGCCTTCATTGGACCGATGGCTTCGCTCCTGCGCTCGATCGCGGAGGGCGGAGAACCGATCACGTCGGGCCGTGACAACCTCGGCACGCTGCGGATCGTTCACGCCCTCTATCGCGCCGTCGAGACCGGCGAGGCCCAGCGACCCTAGCGTCGGTCAGGAGCGTGCAAGGAGACCCAGACTGTAGGGGCTGGTGGGAACGGAGGAAGGCACGATGCAGCGATTCGGGCAGGTCATTCGGATCAGGCCGGAGGCGATCGACGAGTACGAGCGGCTCCATGCCGCGGTCTGGCCGGAGGTTCTCGAGACGATCCGCCAGTGCAACATCCGGAACTACTCGATTTTCCGGCACGGGGAGCTTCTCTTCGCCTACTTCGAGTATCACGGGTCCGATTTCGCGGCCGACATGGAGAAGATGGCTGCCGATCCCGCGACCCAGCGCTGGTGGGCGATCAACAAACCGCTTCAGGATCCGCTCCCGGATCGAGCTCCAGGGGAGTGGTGGACGACGATGCGGGAGATCTTCCACACGGACTGACGGGCCTTCGACCGACGCAGCCGCGGGGCGGCGTCGCCGCCCGGTCTCGGAGCGGCCCTGCGACGCCTTAGGGACCGGGGCGTCGCCGCTCGAGTCGAGGCGCCTCAGCGGCGAGCACGACGAGGAGGGGTTCGCTTCGCGCAGCACGGGCGAGCCCATCGAGGGCGTCGGCCCAGTCGCGGAGGGGTTCAGCTCGAGGTCGCGGTCGGGTAGGTAGGGTGCGGCAGCCCGGGAGAGCGTTCGGAGCTCGTCCGCGACGGGCCGGCGTGTCCCCGTCGTGTCCCCGTGTGGAAGATGACCTTCCTCGCGTGACTGAACCGCTCGATGAGGGCAGTCTTGCCGACGCGCCGCCGTCCCTAGACGATCCCGAGTCGAGCCCCGCTCTCGGCCCACCAGGATTCGAGGGCCGCGAGCTCCTGGCGACGGTTGACGAAGCGCGGAAGGAGCGAGGTCACGCCCGACGTGTACCGACTTGAGACGTCGCCTACGTCGGATGTCGGCGACGTCTGATGTCGACTCTCGGAGCGAGCGGGCCGCTCATGGCCGCTCTCGTCGCGCCCGAGTTGCGCCTCAACGACCCGGCAGTCGGTCGCACTGTCGCCACGACACCCCGGGCACCGGCAGCCACGTGGCCGCGACCCCGACCCGCCGTGGCCGCCACGAACTGGCGATCTGGATACACTTGGGGCCATGGCCGCCCAGCCCTCCGTCTCCTCCTTCGTCCCGTTCTGCGGCCGGGCGGTCGCGTGCTGCTGTATCGGGCGGACCCCGGATGCGCCTTGCGCCCCTGCCTCGGCGCGGCGAGGCAGCACCTTCGCGTAGGGCTCCTCCACCGTCCGGGCGTCCGCTCGCCGCCTCTCCGTAGCTGCCGTTTCTGCCCGGCCGCAGCCGGGCTCGCTGACGCGAAGAGGTCTGACATGGCACGGAACATCGCCCCCAGCTGCACGAACCTCAACCTCACCGCCTTCGAATCGACGAAGCAGGCCGTGGCAGCCGACCCTGCCATCGGTCGGGGGAGCTTCGAGACGATCACCGTCTGGCAGGACGGCGCCCGGGCGCGGACGACGGCCCGTTCGTTCTCGATCGAGACCGACGAGCCGAGGCCGCTCGGCGGCAGCGACCAAGCGGTCGACCCGATGGAGCTCCTGCTCGCCTCGCTCGGGACCTGCCTGACCATCGGCTGGGTGACCCAGGCTGCCAAGCGGGGACTCGACTTCCGCTCGCTCCGGATCCGAGTCGAGGGCGACTACGATTTGCGCGGCTATCTTGCCCTCGATCCCGGCGTCCGGCCCGGGTTTGGGGCCATCCGCTACACCGTCGAGGTCGGTGGCGACATTTCGGCCGAGACCCTCGAGGAGATTCGCCGGGCGGTCGAGGCGACCTCGCCGATGTTCGATAACATCGCCCGACCGACGAGCATCGAATCGCAGGTCGTTGCCGCCGCCTGACCCTTGCCCCGGGTCGCTCTGGCCGTTCGGTCGGGGCGACCCGGCCTCGCTTTGGGCATTGCCGTCGACGACGGGTGGCGCCCCCGGCGCGACGGTCGGAAGGAGCCGCTGGGACCGAACGCCACCCCACCGACGGGAGTCATCCCGGCGAGTCCTCGGACGGACCGCGACGTCGGGCCCGGACTGCATCGACGCAGCTGCCATCGGGCGATCAGTGGAGGTCCGATCCCCGCCCTTCCCCCGCCCGCCGGGCCGCCTCCCGGACCGAGCCGGACGGGTGGTAGCGGCCGATCATGGCGAGGAGCTCACCGGCCCGAGGATGGCTCGCCGACCGGAGCCGCTCCACGAAGCCGAGCTGCGCCGCCTCGGCCGGCTCCATGGACGCGATCCGCGCGACCGCCCGCAACGGCCCGGCCTCGTCCGCGAAGTGGATGAGTTCTTCGACCAGGGTCGCGAGGAGCAGGTCGGCTGAGAGGGAGTCCGGCGGCTCGAAGCCGCGCTCGACGAGCCAGATCCGGGCATAGACGCCGACCGCCGGATCCTCGACGAGGGCCCGCACCTCCGGCTCCGCCGCCGGCCCGACGAGCTCGAGTCCGCGAATCGCGAGCGGGGCAGAGGGCGTCGAGCGGGCCGCCGTGGCGAGGTCGCGAGCGGCCGTCCAGGGATGGTGCTCGATCCACAGCCTGATCTCGCGCTCGGCCTCATCGCGGGGCAACTGGGCGCAGGCGCGAAGGAGCTCGTCGACCGGGGCAAGGACATGCTCACCGACGATCGGGGCGACGTGGCCCCCGCGCCGCAAGATCCGGTTCGCACCCCAACGGCCGAGGGGAGTGAGCGAGAGCCGGCCGTCCTCGACGGCGACCGCGCCGAGCTCGACGAGCCGACCGACGACGTCCTCCTCGAGGTCGCGGTCGACGAGGCCCCGAAGGGTGTCCGTCTCGATCGGGAGCCGGTCGAGATCGTAGACGTCCTCGATCGAGGCCCAGACGTCGTCCTTCAGGGCTCGAACCTCGAGCGGCTCAGCCTCGACGTAGAGGAGGAGCGGGAGCTCGGCGAGGAGGGCGGCGAGGACGTCGCACCAGAAGGGGCCCCGCCGCGGCGGTCCGAGCTCGAAGGGATCGGCCCGAAAGAAGCCCTCGAAGGCGGCGCCCCAGTCCTCAACGGGATCGCTGCCGAGCCGCCGACCGCGCTCGGTCGCCGAGACGCGGCCGACCCGGACCTTGACGAAGCCGGCCGCCTTCGCCCAGCGGAAGACGAGCCCGAGCCGGGGCAGTTCGGTCGTGCTCCGGGCCCGAAACTGGCGCTCGCCGATGCCGGCATCGAGGGGATCGCCGATCTCGAGGAGGGCGACGAGCTCCCGCCCGTCGGCCAGGGTGAGGTTGCCGTCCTTCGTGAGCCGGCGCCCGGGGCCGACGAAGCGGGTGAAGGCCGCCAGCCGGGCCAGGGCCGCCGAGCTTCGGGCCGCCGCTTCGAGCTCGCCCCGGCTCGGTAGCTCGACGGCCGGGAGGACCAGCCGCTCTCGTTCCGTGTCCGGCGGGTCAGGGAGGGGGCCAGCTCGTTCCTCGGGCGGCTGCGCCTTGTGCTCCGCCACCCAGCGCTCGACGGCGCCGGGCGCGCCGAAGTCGACGCCGTCGGCGAGCATCCGGGCCGCGATCGTCTTCCCGAGGCCGAAGCGATTCGCATCGAGCATCGCTTCGGCGAAGTCCTCGAGGAGGCGGTCGAGGTGGTGGACGAGGGTCGCGAGGGGATCGCCCGTGAGGAGGCGGCGCTGGCGAAGGAAGGCGAGGAAGTCCTTCGCCGCCGGGACGAACCGTAGGATCTCGTCCTCGGGGACGACGACCTTGCGGGGGACGAAGTCGAGGAGGAAGTCCTCGAGGTCGACGGTCGTCCAGGCGGTGATCCGGCCGTCGGCGTAACCCCACTTGAAGTCGAGCATCCGGGCCGCGACGAAGGGGTTCGCGCCAGCGTAGCGGGCCGGGCGGCGTTCGATCTCGGCCTCGTACTCGGCGACGAGGCTGTCGCGGGTGGCAAAGAAGGCGTCTTCGTCGTCGGGGCCGAAGTGGGTGCGGGGTCGAGGCATCGTTCTGCGCCACGGTAGCGCACTCGGGGAGCTGCGTCTCGGGGACTCGAGCGCGCCCGGCGGCCGTCGCTGTCCTCGTGGCCACCTTCGTGGCCCCAGGGGTCTGGAGTCCCTCTGGGCAGAAGCCGCCGGTCCGTCGCCGGGGCGAGGCCCTAGCCCGACAGCCGATCGTGACGATGCCCGAAGGAGTCGATGGGCCCGTCGCGCGACACGGCGCCGGTCCTCACTGTCGAGAGTCCGACGACGCGATCGCCGGACGATCGAGCGGGTCGCTCGGGCCGCACGTCGGGGACCTGCGCGGTCGCCTCAGCGCCGCCCTCCGAAGTCTCGCCCGTGGCCCCGCTTGTGCCCTCGCCCGTGCCGCCGGACGCGCCGTTTCGGGCGTCCTCGACCGGGCCCGCCCAGGCACTGAAGCCGTGCCGAAAGTACATGAGCGGTCGCGAGCCTGGCGGCGGCGGGGCGCCGTCCACGACCCGTCCGAGGACGACGACGTGATCGCCGATCGCGAAGCGGCCCCCGACGAGGCACTCGGCGTAGGCGAGGGCGTCGTCGACGAGGATGGGCACCCCGAGCACGCCCGAACACCAGCCGACACCGGCGAAGCGGTCGGCGATCGGAGCGGCGAAGCGGGCGGCGAGCTCCGCCCGGTCGCCCCGGAGGAAGTTGACGGCGAAACGGCCGGCCCTCACGACGATGGGGAGGGTGCGGCTCCGGACGTCGAGGCAGATGGCGAGGATCGGCGGCTCGGCCGAGACGCTCGTCACGGCACTCACGGTCAGCCCGACCGGCCGGGAGAGGGCGGCCTCAGCGTCGTCCCCATCGGCGGGGACAAAGGATCCGCCGCCCGAGCCCTCGGTTGCGTCGACGGTCGTGACGATCGTCACCGCCGTCGGCGCGGCGCCCATGATGTCGAAGTAGCGGCGCCGATCCACGGCCGCCTCAAGCGGGTCGGCGGGTCGCGAAGACCCGCCGGGCGACGAGGTCGATGGCGAGCCCGAGGAGCCCGATGACGAGGATCGTCGCCACGAGCTCGTCGTAGGCGAAGCGATCGCGGGCGTCGAGGATCCGGTAGCCGAGTCCCGAGTCGACACCGAGCATCTCGGCCGGAACGAGGACGACCCAGGCCAGGCCCGTCGCCAGGCGGAGCCCCGTCAGGACGTTCGGCCGGATCCCCGGCCAGACGATGTGGCGCAGAGTCTCGAGCCGGTTCGCGCCGAGACTCCGCGCCACCCGGAGCCAGGCCGGGTCGAGATGGGCCACCCCGGAAGCGGTGTTGAGGACGATCGGCCAGACGGCCCCGATGGCGACGAGGAACACGACCGGAGCGTCACCGACCCCGAAGACGATGATGGCGACCGGGGTCCACGACAGCGGCGAGATCATCCGCACGAGCCCGAGGACGGGGCCCGCGGCCGCCCCCACGATCCGGCTCGCCCCGAGGGCGAGACCGAGGGGAATGCCGACGGCCGCGGCGAGAAGGAGCCCGGCGACGATCCGGCGAAGGCTGGCCGCGGCGTGGACGACGAGCGTCCCGTCGTCGAGGAGGCGGACGAGGGTCGCCAGAGCGTCGATCGGCCCGAAGCGAGCGAGGAGGCTGCCGTCCTCGACGAGGAGCTCGAAGGTCGTCCACCAGAGGAGCCCGGCCAGGGCGACCCCGACGACGGCGGGGATGAACCGCTTCACGGCTCGGCCG
>JBHORA010000085.1:0-46556 GCA_042408535.1 Chloroflexota bacterium
GCAGGACGTCCTCTATCTCGGCCCGCCCGCCGGCAACGACGCCTGGGAGGCGCCTCGGTTCCCCTGCTGGGTCGACTACGAGGCGGCGATCTACGGGATCCCGGCCGTCGATGGGCGGGGCTTCAAGGTCGCCCCGGACGAGTTGGGCCGGCCCTTCGACCCGACCGACGGCGAGCGGATCGTCGATCCCGAGACGGTCCGGCTCGGCCGCCGCTATGTCCGGCGCCGCTTTCCGGCCCTCGCCGAGGCGCCCATCGTCGAGACCCGGGTCTGCCAGTACGAGTCGACGCCGGACACCCACTTCGTCATCGACCGCCACCCGGCCTGGTCGAACGTCTGGCTCGTCGGCGGCGGCTCCGGCCACGGCTTCAAGCACGGGCCGGTCGTCGGCGAGACGGTGGCCGCCCTCGTGACGGGTCGGCCCCTCGAGGCGAGCATCGGCGACCGCTTCTCCCTCACCCGGCCGCGCCACCCAGAGCCCGGCGTCCGGACGGCGGGCCACCGCCGAGCAGGGCTGACTCTCTAGCCGCCAGAGGGCCGGCGCCCGGGCCGGACGACCACGACCGGCACGGTGGAATGCTGCAGGACGCCCGACGAGACGCTGCCGAGGAGCACGTTCTCGAGGAGTCCGTGACCGCGCGATCCCATGACGATGAGCTCGGCTTCCAGGCCGTCCGCGACCCCGACGATGGCGTCGGCGATCTCACCCGTCGGCGGCCGGTGGCGGGAGCCGCCGGCGACCTCGACGCTCGCCGGGATCCCCTTCGCGCGAGCCCTGGTGACGGCCGAGGCGAGAACCGGGTCGGCGTCGAGGACCTCGGCCTCGGTCGGACCGTGGGTCGGATCCCGCTCGTAGAGCGCCTCCGCGACCTCGGGATCGACGTGCAGGAATACGACCGCTGCGCCTCGGTCGGCGGCGAGCTCGAGTCCGACATCGACGGCCATCTCCGCCCCAGCGGAACCGTCGACGGCGATGAGGATGCGTCGCGCTGACATCGTCGTCCTCCTCAGGCGGGCGTCGCGGGCACATCCGCTCCAGAGCCGTGACCCCTATCCGACCCCGAGCTCTGCTGGCACGGCCAACCCCGTGCCGAACGCGCCTCGCCGGGCGAGAGCCTCCCGGGCCGCGCCGTCGTAGCCGAGCTCGGCGAGGATCTCGGCGGCGTCGCCGTTCAGCTCGGGACCCGGCCGGTAGGTCGGAACGAACCCGCTCACGGCGAGCGGTAGGCCCACCGACCGTACGAGCCCGAAGGTCGGATGCTCATATTCAGCGAGCATCGACCGCCGGCGCAGCTCATGGACGTCGAGGGCCTCGGCGAGAGAGCGGACGGCCGCCACGGGGACGTGCCCACGGAGGATGGCGACCCATTCGGCCGCTGGGCGCTCGGCGAAGCGGGCGCTCAGGATCCCGAGCAGCTCGACCCGATGACGGCGTCGCGCTTCGAAGTCCCCGAAGCGAGGGTCGCTCGCCAGCTCGGGGAGCCCGATCCGTTCGACGAGGGCCCGGAAGAACTTCTCCTTCGGACAAGCGACCGCCAGGTACCCGTCGGCGGTGGCGAAGAACTGGAACGGGACGACGCTCGGGTGAGCGGACAACGGCTGGCGCTCGGTGACGTAGCCGCGGGACAGGTACCACGTCGCCGGGTAGCTGAGCATCGCCAGGGCCGCGTCGTAGAGGTTCGTGTCGATGTCCCGTCCCCGGCCCGTCCGCCGGGCGTCGAGGACACCGGCCAGGAGCCCGAGCGCTCCGGTCAGGCCGGCCACGTAGTCGGCGAGGGAGAGGCCGCTCTTCGTCGGCGGGCCGTCAGGGTCGCCGGTCAGGGCGGCCCAACCGGTCTCGGCCTGGATCAGGGCGTCGTATCCCGGCCAGCGGGCCTCATCGCCCGCGATCCCGTACCCGGTGACAGTGACGCAGACGATGGCCGGGTTGATCGGGGCCAGGTCGGCATAGCGGATGCCGAGTCGCTCCGGCTGATCGCCGCGGAGGTTGCTGTAGACCGCGTCGGCGGTCGCGACGAGACGCTCGAAGACCTCGCGACCCGCCGTCGACTTGAGATCGAGGGCAATGCTCCGCTTGTTACGGTTGAAGCTCTCGAAGAAGAGGCTCGCACGCCCGGTCTGGCCGGGGGGAATGTAGCGAGCGATGTCTCCGCCACTCGACGGGTCCTCGACCTTGATCACGTCGGCCCCGAGGTCGGCGAGGTAGAGCGACCCGAACGGACCAGCACCGTACTGCTCGATGGCCACGATCCGAACACCGGCGAGGGGTGCCGAAGCGGTGGTCGGGTTCACGGGCTCACCTGCCTACCGACCGTGTACCGGCGAACATAGTCCCAGTCGAACTCGATCCCGAAGCCCGGACCGGTGGGAACGTGGTACCGGCGGTCCTTGATCCGTCCAGCGAGGTTCGCCAGATTCCAGAAGAACGGGTCGCGCTCCTCGTCGAAGCACTCGACGAACGTGTGGTCCGGAACGCTCGCCAGGAGGTGAGCAGCGATCTGGGGCTCCTCGTGGTGGCCGAGTTGGACACCGAAGGCGGCGCACAGGCCGGCCGCCTTCCGCCAGATCGTCGGGCCCCCGGCCCAGGACGCGTCGAAGTTGCTGACGTCGATGGCCCCCTCGACGACGAGGTCGCGGAGCCCCTTGAGGGTGACCTCGCTCTGGCCACCGGCGACCGGGATCCCCGTCTGGAGCCGGACGTCGCGCATCCAGAGGCGATCGTTCGTCCACCGGCACGGTTCCTCGAACCAGCGGATGTCGTAGCCGGCCACGAGTCGGCCGAACTCCACCGCCTGGGCGCGGTCGTAACCCTGGTTCGCATCGACCATGACCTCGAAGTCGGGGCCGGCCGCCTCCCGAACGACCCGAACCCGCTCGGCGTCCTCGGCCGGCGACCGGCCGCCGACCTTGAACTTGACGCCGGCGAAGCCCATCTCGACGTAGCGCTCGATGAGGGCGGCCGTCTCGGCGAGGTCGAGATGGTAGTAGCCGCCGATGACGCTGATCGGCAGACTGTCGGTGACGGCTCCCCAGAGGCGGAAGACCGGGACGTTCAGCGCCTTGGCAAAAACGTCCCAGATCGCCGAGTCGATGCAGGCGATCGCCTGGAGCGCGAGGCCCCGGTCCCGAAGGATGTTGTTCGTCGCCGGCTCCATCGCCCGCCAGGCGCCCTCGGGATCGGCAGCGGATCGACCGATGACGGCCGGAGCGAGCTCCTCGTGGATGATCCGGAGAATGATCGCCTGCTCGTCGTCGGTGTCGCCGTTGTAGACGTCCGAGACGAGCCCGTCGGCCGTGTGGAGGCGGGTGATGATCGTGCACCGGTTCGTCATCGAGTAGGCGCTGCCGCGGTACTGCCGCGGCAGCGGTGCGCGGAGGGCGATCGTCTCGATCCGTTCGATCCGGAGCGCTCGGCCGTCGAACACCGGCCTCGGCTCGACCGGGTCGCCCGTCAGGGCGGTCACGGCCGACAGGCGGCCCGAGCCGCCGCGCTGATCGCCCCCACCGACGGGAGGAGGGCGTCTTCGAGGGGTGGGCTGTACGGGACCGGGAGGTCGGGCGGGAGGCTCACTGCCCGAGGCGGGCGCCGCCAGGACACGCCTCCCATCGTCAACTCGCTGATGAGGGTCGCCCCCCAGCCACCGGCGTGGACCTGCTCCTCGACGATGACGAGTCGACCCGTCCGTTCGACCGAGGCGCGAACCGTCTCCACGTCGAGGGGACGGACCCAGCGAAGGTCGATCACCTCGGCGTCGATGCCCTCGTCGACGAGGGCGGCCGCCGCCTGGAGCGAGCGCTCGACCATGAGCAAGGTCGCCACGATGGTGACGTCCCGTCCGGGCCTGAGCACGCCGGCCCGACCGATCGGGGCAATGGCGCCCCGCTCCACGGGGCCTTTCCGGCCGTAGAGGCCCTTGTGCTCGTGGAAGATGACGGGGTTGTTGTCGCGGATCGCCGCTCGCAGCAGTTCGTAGGCCGAGCCTGGGGTGGCAGCGGTAACGACGCGGAGGCCGGGCAAATGCATGAACCAGCTCTCGCCCGTCGCCGAGTGCTGCGTCCCGAAGCGCCCGGTCGCCCCGCTGATGGAGCGGATGGTGACCGGCACGGCGAACTGGCCGCCGCTCATGAAGCGGTACTTCGGCAGCTGGTTGACGATGGCGTCGCCCGCCGTCGGGAGGAAGTCGCTGAACATGATCTCGACCACCGGCCGAAAGCCGACGAGGCTCATGCCGAGGGCGACTCCGACGAAGGTGTTTTCGCAGATGGGTGTGTTCCGGACCCGCGCCGGGCCGTACTTCTCGACGAGGCCGACGTTCGTCTTGAAGACACCCCCTTCGGTGGCGACGTCCTCGCCGAGGAGGACGACCGTCGGGTCGGCGGCCATCTCGTCGTCGAGAGCGGCGTTGATGGCTTCCCGGTAGGTGAGCTCGGTGACGGCGGCGGCCTCGGTCGGGCGAGCGGTATCAGTCAGCGTAGACATAGCGAGCGGCCTCTTCGAGGGTCGGATACGGGGCAGCGAGAGCGCGATCCGCGGCGGCGTCGATGGCCGCCTGGGTCTCGGCGCGGATCCGATCCTGGGCTTCCACTGACAGCTCGCCAGACTCCGCGAGCCGACGACCGAGGATGTCGATGGGATCGCGGGCCTTCCATGCCTCGAGCTCGCCCGGCGGGCGATACTTTGCCGGGTCCGATCTGGAGTGGCCGCGGTAGCGATACGTCTTCATCTCGAGGAGGGTAGGGCCCTGGCCACCCCGGGCTCGCGCGACTGCCTCCGCGGTTGCCGCGTACACGGCCTCGACGTCTTGACCGTCGACGATCACCCCGGGCATCGCATACGCCTCGGCTCGGCGGGCCAGGTCGTCGATCGGGGTCGTGGCTCGGACGGGGCTGTATTCGCCGTACTGGTTGTTGACGATGATGAACACGACCGGGGCCCGCCAGACGGCAGCCATGTTCAGGGCCTCGTGGAAGGTACCGATGTTTGTCGCCCCGTCCCCGAAGAACGTGAGGGCGACGCGCGGTTCGCCCCGGATCTGAAAGGCGACGGCGGCACCGACCGCGATGGGAATCCCGGCACCGACGATGGCGTTGGCACCGATGTTGCCCTTCGTCACGTCGATGAGGTGCATGGACCCGCCGAGACCCTTCGAGCAGCCGGTAACCCGGCCCATGAGTTCGGCGAAGGCGACCTCGGGCTCCATGCCGAGGGCGAGGGCCTCGCCGTGACCGCGATACGTGTTCGTCTGGACGTCGCCCGACCGCATGGCAGCGATCGCACCGACCGAGACCGCCTCCTGACCCTGACAGAGGTGGGTCGTTCCCTGGATGGCGCCGGCCATGAAGAGCTCCTGGACCTTCTCCTCGAAGAGCCGGATCCCGACCATCTTGCGGAACCAGCCGACGCGATCTGGAGCTGCCGGTGTCATCAGCCTTCATCTCCTCACATCCACCGAGCGCCTCTGTCGGACGGGAGGGTCGGTACCGTTTCCAGTTACGATTGCGTATCGTCGCATCCGACCGGCCGTTTCGTCAACCCGGGAGGCGACTGAAGCGGGACTCCGGAACCAACTCGACACCGGGTCGCTCGCCGCGGTCCGGGATCCGTGCGAGGCCACGATCCGAGCACCACCATGCGGCCGCGGAAAGGCAAGATGCGAGACGACCTGTTTGGCATCCCGAGCCCGGCTTCGCCGACATGACCGGAACCCTGTCATGTGATAGGGTGATTGCAACCGTTACCGGTAAACGGCACCAGTCCATTCGGCGTCGTACGGGCCGGACGTGGGGAGGTTTCAGCGTGGAGCCAGAGCGTCAACCAACCGACCGGGTGCGGCGACGGGCCAGCATGCGCGAGGTCGCAGAGCTCGCCAACGTCGCCATTTCGTCGGTCTCGCGGGTCCTAAGCAACCACCCGGACGTCAGCCCGGCGATGCGCGCCCGGGTGCTGGCGGCCGTCCGTCAGCTCGAGTACGAGCCGGACTTCCTTGCCCAGAGCTTGCGCCGTGGCGCCACCCTGTCGGTCGGCTTCGTCGTCGGTGACATCTCGAATCCACTTATGGCTGACATCGTGTCCGGTGCCGAGTCGGAGCTCAGAAGCGCCGGGTACTCCATCCTGCTCATGAACTCGGAGAACGACCCGAGCCTCGATGTCGCCCACGTCCGCTTCTTCCTCAGTCGGCGTGTCGACGGCCTCATCCTCTCCCTCGCCAGCGAACGCGACCCGCGCACCCTCGAGCTCCTTCGGTCCGTCGAGGTCCCCATCGTCGTCGTCGATCGCGACGTCCCACCCGATGTTCGGGCCAGCGCCGTCCTCTCGGATCACCGCACCGGGATCACCGCCGCCGTCAACCACCTCCTCGACCTCGGACATCGTCGGATCGCGCTCATCGCCGGCTCCCTCGACGTCCGGCCGGGCCACGCTCGTCTGAGCGCGATGCGCGAAGCGATGGCAGCACGGGGCCTGCCGGACACGACGGTGGCGATCGCGGGTAGTTTCAGCGCCGAGCACGGCGAGACCGCCACGAATGAACTCCTCAAGGCGCCCGAACCGCCCACCGCGATCATCGTCGGCAGCAACCAGCTCCTCGTCGGCTGCCTGCGGGCCCTGCGACGCCACGGCAAGCGAGTCGGTGAGGATGTCTCGATCGTCACCTGCGACGACATTCCCCTCGTCGACCTCTACCAGCCGCCGATCGCCTCGATCTCGCGCGACAGCGTCGAGCTCGGCCGAACCGCGGCTCGCCTCCTCCTGCGGCGGCTCCGCGACGAGGCCGGCCCGGAGGTCGTCATCAACCCGACCATTTTCACGCCCCGGGAGTCGATCCGAGCCGTCGAAGCGACCGACCGTCCTCGCTCCCGGGCCGCGGCCGCAGGGAGCCGCTGAGCCGGCAGCCGGCATCGCAGAGACCGCCGCGGGATCCGCCGGTTCGCGACCCGACCCGGCGCCTCGATTGCGCGCAGCGGCGCCTGCGGAGCCTCAGGCCGGGGAACGGTCGAGGGTCTTGACGCGCTCCAACTGGCCGGTTTTCGCGCTCCGGTAGGCGGCCTCGAGAATCTCGACGGTCCGGGCGCCGAGCTCGGCCGGCGAGTTGTTGGCAGGGTTTCGGCCGAGGCCAGCGTCGACCAGGGCGTCCACCGGGCCGACGCAGTCGTAGAGGCCAGCGTCAGCCTCGAGGGGGACTCGAACATCGTCGCCTGGGCCTCGGTACCGCCACAGGATGTTCTCTCGCAGGTCGAGATGGAACATGCCACGTGACCCGACGACTCTGACCTCGACGGCGTGGCGATTATTCGCCCCGCCGAGGTGACTCGATGCGCCGCTCATCGTGCCGATGGCGCCGTTCGTGTAACGGAGGGCAACGGCGTCGTGGAGCTCCACCTTGGCCCCCAGCGGCGCGCTCATGAGGGCGAAGACGTCCTGACCCCTTAGATCGGTCAGCCAGAGGGCGACGCCGAGGAGGTGGGTGAGCTGCGCCTGGCCGTAGCCGCCGCCCGACGTCTCGGGACGCGTCCACGTTTCAGGCTCGGGGATGTACTCGGGGGCAGCATCCGGATAGGCGCCGGTCTCGGAGAGGAGCTCCCTGGTCACCGAGTCCATGTGGAGAGCGACGTGCTCGATCTCGCCGATGCCGGCGTCCTCGTGCATGAGGCGATGAGCCTCGATGACCATCGGCTTGTAGTTCCAGCCGTAGGCGATGAACAACGAGCGACCAGTCCGCCGAACCGTAGCATCGAGATCCCAAGCGTGGGCGGGATCGATGGTGAACGGCTTCTCGCAGAGGACGTGGGCTCCTACCTCGAGGGCCGCCTTGGCCTGCTCGAAGTGGTAGCCAGGCGGACTCCCGATGACGACGATGTCCGGCTGCTCCGCGATGACCTCTCGCCAATCCGTCGTGGCCTTGGCGAACCCAAAGCGCTCCTTGACCCGGTTCAGGAGATCCGGGTTCCGGCGGTTCACGATGGTGAATTCGACCTCCCCCTGGTCGCGTCTCCGGACGAGGTTCGGAAGGTGAGAGCTCACCGTCCAGGAGCCAGCGCCAATGACGCCGAGTCGGAGCCTTGCCATCGTCCTCAGCCCTCCTTCAGGATGCACCCGCGACCGGGTGCTCGCCGTTGACGTCGCCGCTTCCGGTCGTTACGATGCGCCGGTGGAAACGAGTCTGGAAATGATATCACCTCCCCTGCAGGCCGAGTGAGCCGTCGGAACGAGCATGTCGCACCCAACCCATGCCCGCATCGCTGTCGTCTCAGTTCGCTTCATCCTCTTCGATCCCCAGATGGGTCCGGACTTCCCGGCCCGGATGCGGGCCCACGCTGCCCGCTCGGCCGCCATCCTGCGGGAGGGATTCGACGTCATCGAGACGCCGCTCATCGAGTCCGAGGCCGACGCCGCCCGAGTCGCCGACATCGTCGAGGCAGCCCGGCCTGAGGCGGTCGTCTTCGCGCCGGCCATGGCGGCGCCCCCGAGCTACGCCGACATCGCCGTGAGCAGGACGACGGCGCCGATCGTCATCTGGAACGCTCCCGCAATCCTGCGACTGCCCGATGATCTCCGCCAAGACGAGGCGACGGTCCACTCGACCTCCGTCGGGGCGGTGATGTTCGGCAATGTGCTCGTCCGAACGGGTCGACCCGCGGCCGTCGTCACCGCGGCTCACGACGATCCCGCAGCGCTCCAGCGGCTCCGGCGGATCGTCCGAGCCGTCGCCGCTGCCGGATCGCTCCGGGGCGCACGCGTCCTCCGGATCGGCGATCCGATTCCCGGCTACCGGGACGTCGAGTCGAGCGAAGCGGACGTGGCCGCCCTCGGGCTGACCGAGGTGGCCATCCCGCCGGATGAGTGGGAACGGCTCGTCAGCGAGGTACCGAGGGACGCCGCCGAGAAGCTCCTGGAGGGCTGCCGCGCTCGCTGGCAGGGAGATCCGGGTCCGGCCGCCGAACGGAGCGGTCGGGTCGCCGTCGCCCTGGAGCGGCTCCTCGTCGAGCACGACGCCGTTGCCGGCACGGTGAACTGCCACGGTCCGTGGTTCCGTCGAAGCCCGGTCGTGGGCGTGACCGCGTGCCTCGGAGTCGCCTGTCAGACCGAGGCCGGTCGACCCGTCTCCTGCACCGGAGATCTGCCGACCGCCATCGCCCTCTACCTCGCCCGGCGGATGGCTGGCGCGGCCCTCTATTGCGAGTGCTACGCCCCCGAGATCGTGACGGGTCTTGTCCTCGTGGCCGCAGGCGGGGAAGGCGACCCAGCGTGGGCCGAGCCCCCTGGGGCGATCCGGCTCGAAGCGAACGAGCACTATCCCGGTGAGCACGGGCCCGGGACCTCCGTCTCCTTCGCCCTGAGACGGGGGCCGGCCACGCTCCTCTCTCTCTCGCCGACGCGGGACGGCTGGCGCCTGGCCTGGGCACCGGGCGAAATCGTCGAGACCCGCTTCCCGCGGATGGGCGGCCCGAACGCCATGTTCCGCTTCGACTCCGGGCCGGGCGGCGACGCCTTGTCTCGCTGGATCATCTCGGGTGCCACCCACCACAACGCCCTGGCCCCAGGTAGGCTCGATCTCGAAGTCCCCGCCCTTGCCGCGACCCTCGGAATCCGCGAGGTTCGCGTGTGAGCGCCTCGCCCGTCGCCCGACACCGAGCGAGGAACGACCGGAACGGAGATGAACGATGAGCAGAGTCGAACGCGTCCAGGCGATCCCCGTCAGCTACCCGGAACCGAACGACTTCAACGCCCTCCGGCACCTCTGCCTCGTCAAGATCACGACCGATGACGGGGTCGTGGGCTGGGGCGAGTCGATCACCCAGTTCCCGGAGGCGAACTTCGCCACGAAGGCGATCATCGAGGGCATGGCCGAGCGCGTCGTCGGCCGGGACCCCCTCGAGAACATCGCCATCTGGCACAGCCTCCGGGATCAGAAGTGGTGGTACGGCTACAACGGCGGCATCGCCAGCTACGCCGTGGCCGCCATCGACATCGCCCTCTGGGACATCAAGGGCAAGCTCCTCGGAACGTCGGTCTGCAACCTCCTGGGGGGCCCGGTCCACGACCGCCTGCCGGCGGTCGCCTCCTGCCACGCCCATTACGAGGACATCGGCCGCATGGTCGAGGAGGCCCAGGAGTGGGTCGCCCCCGGCCTCCACGGCGTCAAGGTCGGCTTCGGGAAGCGCGGCAACGCCCGTCTCGGCTACGACCACGACCGCGACGTCGAGTACATGCGGCGGATGCGCGAGGGTCTGGGGCCCAAGGCGCTCATCATGATCGACTGCGGTTGGGCCATCAAGTGGGACGTCAAGACCGCCGTCCGCCGCGTTCAGGCCTTCGAGGAGCACGGACTCCATTGGATCGAGGAACCGCTCGGCGAGTGGGATCCCGAGGGCTACCGGAACCTCCGGAGCAAGACGACCTCCCTCATCGCCTACGGCGAGAAGGAGTGGGATCTCGCCGGCTACGAGCGGGTTCTCGGGACGGGGACCGTCGACGTCGTCGGGGTCGATCCCGCCCGGGCCGAGGGGATCACCGGCTTCAAGAAGGTCGCCGATCGGGTCGAGTTTCATCGTCGCCAGGTGAACGCCCATGCCTGGTCGAGCGCCATCTGCACGGCCGCCAGCCTGGCGGTGAGCTTCTCGACACCGGCCGCGAAGCTCTTCGAGGTCAAGCCCTTGCGGAACCCGATGCAGCACGAGCTCGTGACCGAGCCCTTCGAGCACGTCGAGGGCTGGATGTACCCGCCAACGAAGCCGGGGCTCGGGATCGAGGTCATCGAGGAGGTCGTCGACCGCTATCGGAGCGAACGGGTCCTGGCGGCCGCGGGCACGTAGGGTCCGATGCGACCCCGCAGCTTCCAGCAGGGATACCAGACGCAGGAGGGCACACGAAATGGGTTGGAGTGTCGGCGCCGGCCTCGAGGGCCGGGGCGTCATCGTCACCGGGGCGGCCGGCGGCATCGGCCGGGCGGTCACGACCGCCTTCGCAGCGACCGGTGCCAAGGTCATGGCCGTCGACATCGATCAGGTGCGGGTCGATGAGGTGGTCGCCGGTCTGGAGGGGAGCGGCCACGTGGCGGTCGGGGCGGACCTCCGTGATCTGTCGACCCACGAACCCCTCGTCGCCCGAGCCCGGCGCGAGCTCGGGAACCTGTACGTTCTGGCGAACCTGGCAGCCGTCCTTCGTCGTCGAGCGTCCCTCGACGAGGTGACCGAAGACGACTGGGATTTCCAGCACGACGTCAACCTCAAGGCGGCCTTCTTTCTCTGCCGCGCGGCCGGACGGGCGATGATCGAGCAGGGCGCCGGCGGCCGGATCATCCTCTTCAGCTCGCAGGGCTGGTGGACGGGCGGCTTCGGTGGCTCGGTCGTGTACGCCGCCTCGAAGGGCGGCATCACCTCGATGTGCCGCGGCCTGGCGCGGACCTTCGGCCCCCACCGGATCACCGTCAACTGCGTCTCGCCGGGCCAGGTCCACACGCCGATGCTCATGACCGGTCTCGCACCGGAGGTGTACGAGTCGCTGAAGCAGCAGACGCCCCTCGGCTACGTCGCCGAACCCGAGGAGCTCGCCGGCCCGGTCGTCTTCCTCGCTTCGGATCACGCCCGCTACATCACCGGCGCGACGCTCAACGTGTCCGGCGGCTTCCTCATGTACTGAGCTTCGGGTTACGGGTGTCGATGGACCGGATCGGCCCAGGTCGATCCGAAGCGCGCTGAGGGAGAGGGATCCGTGAGCACGCACCGAACCATGCGCGTCGTCGAGCTGCCCGCGCCGGGCGCGCAGCTTCGGCCGGCGATCCGGCCGCTCCCGGATCCTGGCCCGGCGGAGGTCCGCGTCCGGGTCGACGCCTGCGGTGTCTGCGGCTCGGACGTCTTCCTCCAGAAGGGCGGCTTCGGCGACACGGTCCCCTTCCCCATCGTGCCGGGCCATGAGGCAGCCGGCGTCGTCGACGCCGTCGGCCCGGGCGTGACGGGGGTCGCGCCTGGCGATCAGGTGGCGCTCTACTACATCTCGACGCCCCCCGGCGACCCGTGGGCCGAGCGAGGCAGACCGAACATCAGCCCCCACCTCACCCGGATGGGCGTCGACATCGACGGTGCCTTTGCCGAGTACGTCATCCGACCGGTCGCGTCGGTGATCCGACCCCCGGCGGGCGTCCCGCCACCGGTTCTCGCCGTCCTCACCGACGCCGTGGCGACGCCGCTCCACGCCCTGAAGCGGGTCGCCCGACTGGCACCCGGCGAGACCCTCGTCGTCCTCGGCGTGGGCGGGCTCGGCTCGAACGCCGTCCAGCTCGGCAAGGCCCTGGGGGCTCGCGTCATCGCTGTCTCGCGGTCGGCGGCGAAGCTCGATCTGGCACGCCGCCTCGGCGCCGACGCCGTCGTCTCGGCCGAGGCCGATGACCCGGTCGCCAGCGTCCGGGCGCTGACCGGTGCTGGTCCGGACGTCGTCATCCAGTGCGCCGGCTCGGCAGCCGCGGACGAGCAGGCCATCGCCATGGGCGGACCGGCCGGCCGGGTCGTCCTCGTCGGAAGCAGCCTCGAGCCCTTCCGGGCCCGAGCCGTGGACATCCTCTGGCGCGAGTTGGCCGTCCTCGGTTCGCGCGGCTTCGTGCCCGACGACATCCGGGATGCCATCGACCTCTATCTCGGCGGGACCCTGACGGTCGACCATCTCGTCGAGCGCGTCCGACCCCTCGAGGAGGCGGACGCGGCCCTCGAGGACCTCAAGGCCGGCCGTGTTTTTCGATCGGTCCTCGTGCCGTGAAACCCGAACGCCGCCATCCGCCGTCCGGCGGCGAGGCCGACGAGGTCGACCCAACGAGACCGCCAGGGCGGTCCATCGTCGGCACCTGGCAGCTCCGCTCGTGGACTGCCCTCGACGATGACGGCACGGCGAGCGAGCCAGTGGGCCACGAGCCATCGGGACTCCTCGTCTACGCCGCCGACGGGACGATGATCACGGTCATCACGCCTTCGTCGGACGCCAGCGATCGATCCGTCGGGGCCTGCTTCGCCTACGCCGGTCGCTACGCAGTCGGAGACGGCATCGTCGTCCACTTCGTGGAAACGAGCTGTCGGCCCGATTGGGTCGGGACCCGCCAGATGCGCACGCTCGACCTCGACGCTGACGGAACGGTCCTCACCCTGACGTCGGGGCCCCTCGAGCTTGGAGGGACGACGCGGATTCACCGCCTCGTGTGGGTGCGGCGGCCGTCCCCAGAGCGGGATGAGAGTCGACGAGCACAGGAGGGCAGCCGTGAGGGCCGCCAAGCGGAAGCGGCGAGGACCGCTCGGCTAGATGATGACCGCCTCGATGCCGAGGTGGCGCGCGACCGCAGCGACATCGTCGGCGAGGTCCCCTGGGGTGGCGGAGCTGTGATGGGTCACCCCTGCCGCGACCCATCGGACCCACGCCTCCTCCACGGGTCCGGCTGCGAAGCGGAAGGCGCCGTTGACGGTGCCGGTCATCGGAAACCGTCGGGCGGTCAGCTCGCCCCGGGCGACGACGTACCGAAAGCCACCTCGAGCCGCGGGGTGCGGCGTGAAGCCGACGAGGGTAGCGGGTCCCGGCGCCGGCTCGAAGACGGCACACATGCCGCAGTGCGGGTCCTTGTCGCAGAACCAACCGTTCCGGCGGAGCCTCGGCCGCTCCCCCGGGGCCAGCCAGGCGAGATCGTGCTCGCCGCTGTTGGCGATGACGACCTCGCCGGTGGCGTAGTCGATGGTCTCGAGCTCGTGGTAGAGGGCCGCGCCGCCGAGGCGCTTCGTCGTCAGCATGGCGACCGCGGTCAGGACATCACCGGTACACGTCCACGGCATCCCCAGGCTCGTCAGCCGCCCGAGCCCGAAGCAGGGGGCGATCCCGATCGGCTCGCCGAAGCGGAACTGGGGAACGTGGCAGTTGAAAGCGCCCGCGTCGAGCCGGTGCGCTCGGGCCACCGCCTCGATGGCGAGGGCAGCCCGCAGAGACCGCTCGAGGGAATCGCCGATCGTGAGATCCTCCTCGAAGGTCCAGTCGCGTCGCACCTCCTCGGCGAGGGCATCGACCGCATCGTCGGTGACATCCCGATAGGCCTCGACGACCTCGTTCGGGTCGATGTCGACGATCTCGATCCCGGTCGCCTGCCGAAGGGAATCCGGCTCGACGTCGACGTGGAGATAGCCGTCGAGGGGACGGCCGACGCGACCCAGGCGCGCCTGCCGGAGCTGCCGGGCGACGGTGACGGTCCGAAGGGCCCGGATGACGCGGTCACGGACGGAAGCATCGGTCATCCGACCGAGCATGAGCTCGTAGGGGATCCCCCGCCGCGACAGGAGGCTCGTCAGCATCGGGGCCCCGACGGTGGCCCCCTGGGTGGTGATGTCGCGGTGCGAGACCGTGGACCCGGTGAGCCCCGTTTCATGGAGGGCCCAGAGCACGATCGGGACGTCAGGCAGACGCTCGACGAGCGCCAGGGCGAAGCCGGGTGGCGTCGCCATCGTCTGGAGGACGAGGATCGCGTCGAATTCCGTGCCGGCGAGTCGGTCGGCGAGCGACGCGGCCTCTTCCGCTGAAGCGAAGTCCACGACGCCGACGACCGTCACGGCCTCGGCGAGATCCGTCGCTACTCGACGGGCAAGAGCGAGCCGCTCCCAACGGAAGCCCGGCCCCGCCGTGTGCTCCCAGAGCTCCCAGTACGGGTGGACGACCGCGACCCGCGGAGGATCGACCCGGGACGGTGGCATCGTCTTGCTCGATCGGCTGCGGTCGGGAATGGTGCTGCGTCGTGGTCAGTCCTGATGGAAGACTTCCTGAGCCGTGATGAGGTTGCCATCGGCGTCCACGATCGTCGCGATGATCCCCTCGAAGGAGGCGCCCCAGCGGGCGTTCACCTCGGTCGCGCCGATCCGGGCGAAGGCAGTCGCCATATCGGGGTAGTACTCGCCGTAGTAGACGACGTGGGGACCACGGCGAAAGCCGCTGTAGTTCCGAAAACCTGCGGCCACGATCGCCTCCATGAGATCAGGCCACGGCTCCGCGTGCCGCCGGTCGTACTCCTCGCCTCGCCTCGGGTCGATGACGAGCGAGAACAGACCGCGGCTCATCGGGCCCGGCAGCGAGGGGCCGTCGGCGTGGAAGACTTCCCGGTACAAGAGGAGGTCGCCGTCCGGTCCGGTCATCTCGGCGATGATGGCTCGGAACGAGTCGTTCCAGCGCGCCGCGACCGGTGTCGAGCCGTAGGCCGTGAACGCCGTTCGGACGTCCGGTTCGCACTCCGCGTAGTACCAGACGTCCGTCCCGCGCCGGAAGCCGGACAGACTTCGAATGCCGGAGGACCGAATGGCCTCCGCCAGGTCAGGCCAAATCTCGCGGTGCCGTCGGTCGTACTCCTCCTCCGTCCCGGGGAAGATCCGCAGGTAGAACAGGGCGCGCTCCATACCGACCTCCTAGCGATGCGGTCGCCGCGTGGGCGTCAGCGGGATCATCGTAGCAGCGTTTCTGCAATCGGTACCAGCCTGGCCACTCAGACGCCCCGAGGTCCCAGGCCGATGGCGAACCAGACGCCGATGGCCACGACGAACCCTGCCGCGAGAATCCGCACCGCTGGACGGCGCCGCGTCCGAAGCGACTCGAACGCGAGCACGAATAAAGGGCTCGTGGCCACGAGCGTCTGGACGACGACCGGATTCCCAAGCTGCGCGCCAGCGATGACGAGGACGAAGTACGTCGTCACGACGACCGATCGGCCGACGAGACGTGGCAGCTCCGCCATCGGAACACCGCGTGGTGGAATGGCCACCAAGAAGATCGCAGCCGCTATCGCCGTACGAACGACGTACGTCTCGACGACCCCGACCCCGTGGTCACCAAGGGACCGCGAGAGAACGGTCAACAGTCCGGTCCCCGTGGCAGCCCCCGTCACCCGGAGGAGCGTCCCCGAGCGACCGAGCGCTCCGAAGGCTCCGTCGAGGGTCATCAGCACAGCGACGACCGTCGCGAGCGCCACGGCGCCCTGCGTCGGGCTCGTCACGCCAGGCACGAGGAGTGCCGCGCCAAGGGCCGTCGGCACCGGGCTCATGGCCGTCGCCACCGTCGTCGCCGATGCTGACCCGTGGGCGAGGAGGTCCCAGACGCAGACGGCGGCCAGGACCATGCAGGCGACCGAAGCCAGATGAAGCGCCACGATGTCGAGGCTCCAGCGCCAGACGACGACCGGCGCAGCGGGCAGGAGGACGAGGGCGTTGCACAGATAGAGCACGCCGATGAGCTGACGAGCCGGCGCTCGCCGGGTGAGGTCCTTGCTCAGCACCGCCTGGGCCGCGTTGGCCATCGCGGCCAGCAGCCCGAAGGCAGCCGCACTCACCACTACCGCCTCGTCTCCTGCACCCAACGGGACGCCATGGTACTCTAGACCGAGCGCTGCAAACGGTACCGGTATCGTCGACGAACGCAGCGCCCGCGGAGGGACGACCATGACCGAGACCCGCATCGCCTTCAATGAGCTCCTCGGACGCCGAGTCCGACTGGGCTCCTGGGAGGATCAGAAGATCTCGACCTATCGCAAGATCCGCGAGGCGATCGACGAGGGACGCTGGGACGATGCCGCCCTCCTCGGCAGCTACTTTGTCGACGAGGCGAACGTCTGCTTTACCCTGTACCGCCAGTGGATCGCCGATCTCAACGCCTTTCTCCGTGATCGAGGAGTCGACCAAGCGAAGATCGAGGCGCGGAATCGGCAGGTGACCGAGCTGAACCGCCTGCCGGACGGATCGCCCTGGCATCCGCGGGGCCACTGGGATCGGTTCCTCAGCGAAGTCCAGGCCTTCACGGCGGCGACCTACCGCGAGCAGCGGGACGAGGCATTGCGGCTCCTCGATCAAATGAAGGAGACCTGGCGCCAGTGCCACGACCGCGACGTCGACCACACGTACGCCCTCATGTCCCTCGTCAAGGAGGATCTCGGGGAGCCGGCCATCCGCGACATGTACGACCGGGTCCTCCTTCCGCTCTTCGTCTGGCGCTACGAGAAGTTCGACATCGACAAGCATCCCTGGGACGAGGGCCTCGAGGTCCTCATGCTCGTCGCCTGCGAGGCGATGCGTGGCCACCTGGTCGGACCGGAGCGAACCGGCGACTTCGAGCTCATCGAGACCGAAGACCGGTACATCCTCCGCTTCGATCCGTGTGGATCCGGCCAGCGGACGATCCGAGGCGATTGGGTCGAACGGACGCCGGCGCGGATGGAGCCGCCGTACAACTGGAAGGTCACCGAGGAGAAGCATCCCTGGAACCACTACACGCCCGGCGTCTGCCTCTACTGCGTCCACTGCATCGTCCTCATGGAGGAGATGTCGATCGACCGGTTCGGCTATCCGGTTCGGGTCGTCGATCCACCCGTCTACCCAGATACGAACCCTGACCCGGCCGTCCGCCAGAAGTGCCAGTGGCAGATGTTCAAGGACCCGACGAAGGTGCCCGAGGAGTACTACGAACGGGTCGGCCGGAAGAAGCCGACCGCCTTCGGCTCGAAGGCCCACGGCGCCGCGCCGCTCCCGAACGTGACCGCCGGCCTCCCGGGAGCAGGCTGATCGTCTGAATGGTCCACGCTCGTCGGAGGCGCCGCCGTCCCCTCCTCGACGGCGGCGCCTCCTCCTATCCTCGATGGGGGTAGGCCCTCAAATCCGGAAGATCCGCTCCGCGTTCTTCGAGAACATCGCTTCCTGCTCGGAGCGGGAGAAGTCGCTGATGAGGGTCGCGTAGGCGTTCACGACGTCGGGATAGCTCGAGAAGAGGCGGTCCACCGGCCAGTTCGTGCCGAAGAAGCTCCGTTCGACACCGAAGGCCTCGATGCAGGTCATGACCCACGGGCGCCAGGACTCGATGGTCCAGCGCGGGTCAGCCATCCCGAGGCCGGAGATCTTGACGACGACGTTCGGCGCTTGGGCGAGGTTCAGAATCTCTCGGCTCCAGAACTCGAAGTAGTCGCGATCCCGGCGCCGGGGAAAACCCGCGTGATCGAGGGAGATGACGATATTCGGGAACTTCTCGGCCAGCGCTCGGACCTTGGCGTAGTTCTCGGGCATGGAGTCCATGCACGACACCAGGCCGTACTTCCCGAGGAGCGAAAAGCCTCGCTGCCAGGCCGGGTCGACGAGATAGTCGCCCTCCCCGAAATCCCGCACGCCCCGCATGTTCGGATACTCGAGGTGGCGGTTGATGACCTCTTCCGCGTCGGGCTGAGCGAGGTGAACCTCGGCGATGATGCCGTGGGGGTGTCCGAGCCGGTCGGCGAAGGCCTGAAGCCACTTCGTCTCTTGGACGGGATCCTTGATCCCGAGGGCAGCCTGCACGTGGATCGACTTCGATACGTTCGAGAAGCGGGTCTCGGCGATGAAATCGTCCGCCCAGTAGCGTTGCGCCTGGATGGCTTCGATGTCGCCGAGGATCGGGTGCTTCCAGCCTGGCTGGAGCCACACGTAGTAGAGGTCGGGGTTCTGGAGATCGTAGAAGTGGACGTGCGTGTCGACGAACGGCAGCTCAGCCATCGAGAACCTCCTGTTGCTTCACGAGTCCTCCATCCGATCGACCCGGTGTCGCTCGGACGACCGTGCGCGGGACATGGGCTCGGAGCCAGTCGACGCTCCGCTCGATGAGCTCGAGCTCGTCGACCGGACCAGGGCCGAGGGATGCCAGCTCGACGCAGACCGGACCGTCGAAGCCAGCCGCGCCCAGGAGGTCGAGGATCGCCTCGAGAGGCGCGACGCCCTCTCCGAGGGCGGTGCAGATCGGCCCGCCGAGGACGGTCGGGTCGCCTGGCCGATGGTCCTTGAGCTGGACGAGGGCTGTCCAGGGTGCGAGTCGTCGCACCCCGTCGAGCATGTCGTCGCCGACCCGGACGAGGTTCACGTTATCGAGGGTCACGGCGAGGTTGGGGCGCTCCGCTCGCGCGATGACCTCCACCAGCTCCGCTGCTCGCAGGTCGGCGTGGTTCTCGATGGCGAGCGTGAGCCCGTGCACAGCGGCTCGATCCGCCGCTCGCCGAACCGGCCCGACGAGACGAGCGATGAGGGCGGCGGCGGGCTCGCGTCCTCGCGTCATGGGCGAGCCCAGGGTGATCCGCATGACCGTGTGGCCATGGCGAGCGGCCGCCTCCACCCAACGCCAGAGGTCGGCTTCGGCCGCCGGCGACCGTCCCCCCTCGAGCCCGTGATGCGCGCCAGCCGGCCACGGATGCCCCCAGCTGAACCCGGTCCGCAACGGCACCTCGTCCTCGAGACGCAGTTCGCTCGGGGGCGGAAGATAGCAGGTCTCGAGAAAGAGATCGTCCACCCCCAGCTGCACGGCATGGGCAATCACGGGCCGAGGATCGAGCGGCCATGGCTGCTCCATGCGCGGCTGCTCCCCGGGACGGACTTCACCGTACAGACGGTGGTACGAGTAGCTGTCGACGCCGATCCGCATCGTGTCACCACATCCTCAGCGCCAGGCTGCTCCGGGGCCACCACCTTGCCGCGTCCACACCGGTATGGTAGCGTGGGACAGCAATCGATACCAGTACCGTTCGCGACGGGCGTGCGTAGACCGTCGCCATGCGCCATCCAAGGGCTCTATGGCCGAGGAGGAGTGATGATCCAGGTGGAAGGTCTCGACGGACGCGTGGCCGTCGTCACCGGCGCAGGTCGAGGCATCGGCAAGCGGATCGCCGAGGTCCTGGCGGGGAACGGCGCCCGGGTGGCCGCCTTCGACCTCGAGGCACCGCATCACCCGGGGATCCTCGGCGTGGCCTGTGACGTCAGGAACGAAGGCGCCGTCGATGCGGCCTTCGACGAGGTCGAGCGCCAGCTCGGAACACCCACGGTGCTTGTCCTCAACGCGGGGATCTTTCCCATTGTCCCCTTCGAGGAGACGAGCCTCGAGACCTGGAACCGAACCCTGGCGGTCAACCTCACCGGAGCGTTTCTCTGCGCCCGGCGGGCACTTCCCGGTATGCGACAGGCCGGCTACGGCCGGATCGTGGGCATCGGTTCGAGCGCGGGCAAGGCAGGCGGAGCCCGGAGCGTGGCGGCGTACGCAGCCTCGAAGGCCGGCCTCATGACGCTCATGAAGTCGATCGCCAACGAGTACGCCCGCTACGGCATTACGGCCAATGCCCTTGCCCCGGCTCTCATCGATACTGACATGATCGCCGACACCCGCGACCTGGTGAGCCGGATACCCGTCGGACGCCTGGGCACCGTCGACGAAGTGGCAGCGCTCGTTGCGTTCCTCTGCTCGAGCCACGCCGGCTACATCACCGGTGAGGTCACCGACATCAACGGTGGGTTCTTGATCGACTAGAGCACGCCAGCCTCGGTAGCGACGCGCCATGCGGACCAATCAGCCCACCGCCGTTTCCTGTCGCGCGCCTTAGTCGGATTGTGGTGACAACGCCACGGCCGGGCGACCGGTTCGTCATGACCGTCCGGGGACCCATCGATCCGAGCCAGCTGGGTCGCACGCTCGTCCACGAGCACCTGTTCATGGACGCCCGGCCTCTGCTGGCAGCCCATGGCTACCAGCCCACGCTCGCGGGCCCGTTCGACGGGATGGCAGCGGGCGAGGCTCGCTGGAACCCAGGCGGCCACCCGGACAACTACCGGCTCGATGATCCCGACCTCATCACCCGGGAGCTCCGGTACTTCGTCGATGCCGGCGGCCACACGATCGTGGACGTCACGCCGCCAGAACTGGGGCGCAATCCAGGCGCACTACGGCAGATTTCCGAGGCGGCCGGCATCCATGTCGTCATGGGCAGCGGCCATTACCTGCGGCCTGTCCACCCTGAGTGGCTCTGGCGAGCGGATGAGGACGCGATCGCGGCGCGCATCGTCGATGAGTGGGTCTTCGGGGTCGGCCCAGAACACACCCGACTGGGGATCATCGGCGAGATCGGTACCGGCGACCCGATCGACGACGCCGAGCGACGAGTCCTACGGGCTGCCGCGGTGGCATCGAAGCGGACCGGTCTGCCGATTTCGGTCCACCTCCAACCGTGGGGCCGAACCGGGCTCGCCGCCCTGGACGAGCTGGAGGCGAGTGGCGCCTCCCCGAAGCGGGTCGTTCTCGGCCATCTGAACACCGCCCACGATGACGAGCACTACATCGCCGAGCTTCTCGGTCGGGGCGCATGGCTCGCCTTCGACCTCTTCGGTTTCGATCACTCGCTCCTCGGACTCGGCCGCTATCCGCCATCCGATGCCGACGTCGCCTCGACGATCGTCCGGCTGGTCGACGCTGGATATGGTAGCCAGCTCCTTCTTTCTGGTGACCTCGGCGTTCGATCCCGCCTTCATGCCTACGGCGGCTGGGGCTACGATCACGTCCTGAGGCACGTGGTCCCGCTTCTTCAGGCTCGGGGGCTCGACGATCCCAGCATCGATACGCTGCTGGTGGGGAATCCGGCGCGCGTTCTGACCATCGACGTCCGCTGATCGACGGGAGAGCGGATGGGGGTCTCGAGTGGCGAATGCGGACGGCCAGTCGAGACCCCCATTGATGAGCGCCCTAGCAGGCCGGCGTGTCGGGGTAGATGGTCCGAACGTTGTCTCTCGTGATCGCCTGGTGTGGCGTGTAGAGGAACTCGGGAACGGTCTTCCCGTTCAGGATGTCGATCATGGCCGGGACGAGGATCCGGCCGTACCGCTCCGGGAAGTAGGCAGCGTCGGCCACCCAGCTCGGGTTGCAGGCGATCTCCTTCCAGGCGGACGGATCGGCGCCCTGGGCTCCGATCCGGAGCTCCCCCTGGCGGCCTGCCGTCCGAGCCGCGGCCAATGCCCCGAGCGCCATATCGTCGTTCAGGCTGAGAACGACGACCACGCCGCCCGACGGGATGGCCGACAGCGCATCGCCGACCTGGGTCACTGCCGCGTCGGTGGTGCCGCCCACGCCGAGCCGGCGCAGTTTCTCGGAAGGAACAGCCCCACAGACGGACTCGAACCCGGCGATCATTCCGCCAGTCCGCGCTTCGTTGACCTCCCCGACCTGGGGGGACTCGAGGGTGAGCACGGCGGTGTACTCGCAGCCGTTCTCCGACTTGAGAGCCGCTCCGACCGCCAGACCGGCGATTTCCCCGGCTCGACGGTTGTTCGCCCCCATGAAGGCGACCTGACAGGGCTCCTGCTCGATGTCGATGGCGATGGTCGGTAAGCCCCCGTAGGCCGCACAGATTTCGGGTGCGCTATCGGCGAACGCCTGAAAGTTGAGAACGCCCTCCACGCCCTGGACCTTGAGGTTCTGGGCACACTCGAGGGCCTTGGCGGCGTCGATCTGGGAGTCGCAGAAGACGACCTCGGCCGCAGCGATCTGACCCTGTTCCTTGATGCTGTCCGAGACGAGCTTGACGAAGGGGATCGACTCCCCGAGCGAGATGTAGCCGATCTTCCTGCCGGATCCGCTACCGGGGACGGCCCCGTCGTACGGAGCAGCGTCCCCTGGCTCGGTGGAAGGCGCCTCGCTCGGGGCGACCGAAGGCGCCTCGGTCGGTGTCGGCGTGCTCGCCTGGCTGAAAGAGGCCGCCGGGCTCGGACTCGCTGCGCCGGCACAGCCCGTCGCCGCGATGGTGAGCCCCAGGCCCAATGCCAGGACACGGACCCCCGTCAGTGACCTCCTGGGAGACATCGATCCAGCCATTGACCTCCTCCCGTTGCTACGCGGTGGGCCCCACGCGGTACCACCCCTCCCTCAAGGGGCCCACGGTCCTCTCGATGAACTGAGCTGAGCTACATCAACACCCCTCCCTTCGGGGGCGCGGCGTCGAGGGCAGTGGCCGTGCACGCTAATACATGACCCAACCGCCGTTGACGTCGATCGTCGCGCCGGTTACGTAGCCCGCGCGATCGCTGACGAGGAAGTCGACGACCCAGGCGATCTCCTCGGGCCGGCTGAATCGCCCGAGTGGGATCTGATCCAAGTACCGGCGGCGCTCATCTGCATCGAAGCCTGCGACCATGGCCGTCTCAACCGCACCCGGTGCGATGGCGTTGGCGGTCACCCCGAAGGGCCCGTAGTTGCGGGCAATGTTCTTCGTCAGCGAGATGAGCGCGGCCTTCGTGGCGTTGTAGACGGCCGACTGCGACAGCCCGCCGGTCCGCGCGCCGACGCTCGAGACGTTGACGATCCGACCCCAGCCACGCTCGGCCATGCCCGGCAGTACGGCCTGGCAGAGGAGAAACGGGGCCCGGAGGTTGACCGCAATCGTCCGCTCGAAATCATCCAGCGAGAACTCGGTGATCGGGCGTGTGATCAAGACCGCCGCATTGTTGACGAGGATGTCGAAGGGCCCGTACTCGGCGACGATGGCGGCGGGCGTGGTCGGGTCGGCGAGGTCGGCGCGGACGACGACCGCCAACGGACCGGTCGGCTGGTCGAGCAGGTCGACTCCGATCACGGTGTGGCCACTAACCGCGAGGACCTCCGAGATCGCACGGCCGATGCCTCGAGCGCTTCCGGTGACGAGTGCTCGTCGCGTCGACATGACGGCCCGTTCTGCAGATGTTTCGTGCTCAGCTCTCGGCGCGGGTCAGGCGGACTCGCAGCCGATCGACGGCGACCGCCCCGAGGAGAAGCAGCCCATTGGCCACCTCGATCCAGAAAGATGGGACGTTCAGTTGGATCAGCCCGTTGGCCAGAACGCCGACGATGAGGACGGCGAGGACCGTTCCGGCGATGCCGCCCCGCCCCCCGGACAGACTCGCCCCGCCGAGCACCACCGCCGTAATGACGGAAAGTTCGACGCCCAAACCAGCATTGACGGACGCACCGCCGACCTGCGAAAGACGGATCAAGCCGGCGATGGCAACGCAGAGGGACGAGAGAAGAAAGGCGATGAAGATCGTTCGGCGGACCCGAATCCCAGCCAGGCGCGCAGCGGTCGGGCTAGCCCCGATGGCGTAGAGCGAGCGACCGTAGACCGTGTAGCGGAGGATGAACCAGGAAAGGACCACGACGACCGCGAAGATGTACACGGGCAGCGGGATCTCGAAGATCCGGGCGACACCCAGGTCACCGAAGTCGTTGATGCGGATGGTCTGGCCGTTGCCGAGGACCTTCGTCAGGCCTCGGAAGATGGCGAGAGTCCCGAGCGTCGTGATCAGGGCGTTGATCCCCAGTACGGTCACGCTGAAGCCGTTGATGATGCCGATGAGGAGCGTTCCGGTCACCGCGACCGCAAAAGCCATCGGAATATCGAGGTTGCCTGACCAGGGGACCTCGGTCCCACCGGCCCCTGGAGCGAGAGCGGCAACAGCCATGAGCATCCCGACGAACCCCGTCGCTGAGCCGACCGACAGGTCGAACTGGCCCGCGATGAGAAGGAGCGTTGCCGGGCAAGCGATGATGCCCACGACAGCGACGTTCTGAAGGATGTTGACGAGGTTCTCCGGCTTCAAGAAGAACGGGGAGGCGATCGCGAAGAACCCGAACAGGACTGCCAGGACGACGACAAGCGCGGCCGTCTCGGGCACCCGAATGACACCCCGCCGGCCGGCAGCACGCGACGATCCAGCCACCCGCTCGCTGCGCGCGACCCCCCGAACGTCGACGACCTCCGCAGGGCCCTTGTTCGACAGTGTCACCGCACTCTTACCCTCCCGACTCGGCCAACAGCCGCGCGGTCGTCACCTCGTCTCCGCTCAGATAGGCGACGACACGGCCCTTCGCCATGACGTACACGCGATCGGCCACCTGGACCGCTTCCTCGTAGTCCGACGTGCTGATCAGGACAGCGACGCCCTGATCAGCCAGCTCGCGCAGGGCTGCATAGATATCCTGCCGGGCACCGACGTCGACACCTCGGGTCGGCTCGATGAGAACGAGGACCCGAGACTTCCGTTCGAGCCAGCGACCCAGGAGGACCTTTTGCTGGTTACCCCCCGACAGCGTACCCATCGGCTGCTTGGGATCGTTGCGGGAGCGAATGGACAGGCGTTCATGCCAGCGCCGGTAGGCGCGCGCTTCGAGCGCCCCGGTAATGAACGCCCGCATCCGGGCGAGCAACGGCCAGGAGGCGACGGCGACGTTCTCGGCGACGGGTCGAACCATGAACGCGCCGCCCGCCTTCCGTTCGGCCGGTAGAAAACCGACGCCGTGCTCGATCGCCTCTGCCGGACCCAAAAACTGGCCCTTACGGCCCTCGACTTCCAGGTAGCCAGCGTCCAAGCGGCGCAGTCCGTAGGCCGTCTCCCCGACCTCGGCCGCACCCGAGCCGAGCTTGCCGTAAATGGCGACGATTTCCCCGCTGCGGACTTCGAGGTCGACGTCCTGGAACGCGCGGCCGGACGAAGCACCGACCCAGCGGATGGCCGGTTGGTCGCCGATCGTATGCTGCGGAGCCGAGGGTCGCTCGACGTCCGAGATCCGGCGTCCGATCATCGCCTCGATCATCGCCGCTCGATCGGTCTCGGCGACGTTTCCGACGAGGGCGACATCGCCGTCCCGGAGAACCTGCACTCGGTCGGCGATCCGGAAGACTTCGTCGAGGCGATGGGTGATGTAGATGATGGCGACGCCCTGGTCGCGTAGCCGTCGCACGAAGGCGAAGAGCGTTTCCGCTTCGTGGTGGGAGAGGGCGGCCGTCGGCTCGTCGAGGATGAGCAGCCGCGCCGACGCCGAAAGGGCTCGGGCGATCTCCACGATCTGGCGCTCCCCGACCCGGAGGCGTTCGACGCGCGCCTCGGGGTCGATGTCGACGTCCAGCTCCGTCAGGATGCGACGAGCTCGCTGCCGCACCTCCGCCCAGTCGACCACGCCGGCTCGGTGCGGCAGCCGGCCGAGGGAGATGTTTTCCGCGACCGTCAGTGTCGGCGCATCCTGGAACTCCTGGAAGATGATGGCGATGCCGAGCGACCGGGCGGTTAGCGGAGTGAGGGCGGCGTGCGCGACGCCATCGATGACGATGGAGCCGGAATCGGGCGTGTAGTCTCCGGCAATGATCTTCACGAGCGTGCTCTTCCCGGCCCCGTTTTCGCCGAGCAGAGCGAGCACCGAACCCCCAGCGGCGTCGAGGTCCACGCCGTGGAGAACCTCGACGCCACCGAAGGACTTGCGGATCTGCCGCGCCCGGAGCGTGAACGTGCCGGTCGTCGACGCTGGCGCGGGAGCCGCGAGGGCCATGACTAGCAGGCTGGCGTATCCGGGTAGATCGACCGGATGTTGTCCCGGTTGATCACCTGGTGCTGCGTGTAGATCAGCTCCGGGATCTGCTCGCCCTGGAGCGCCTTCACGATGTTCGGAATCAGGAGGTCGCCGTACCGCTCCGGGAAATAGGCGACCGAGGCGATGTAGTTGGGGTTGCAGGCAACCTCCTTCCAGATCGAGGGATCGGTCCCTTGTCCGGAGTAATAGAGGTCCTTCTGTCGGCCGAGGGTGTTCGCCGCGCCGATGGCCCCGAGGATGCCGTCTTCGTTGATGGCGACGACGATGATCCGATCCCCAGGCAGGGCTCCAAGCAGGTTCGTCATCTGCTCGAGGGCCGGATCCGTCCGGTCGGCGCCATCGAGGACGCGCTCCTTGTCTGCCGGAATGTCGCAGAACTCCTTGAAGCCCTCGCGGTAGCCGCCCATTCGATCGGCGTTGGCGGCGCCGGAAGCCGTGGATTCGAGCGAGACGTAGGCGGTGTAGTCGCAGTTCCAGTTTTCCTTGGCGAACTCACCCATGGCCCGCCCGCCGAGCCGACCGGCCTCACGGTTGTTGGCGCCCATGAACGCGATCTGACACGGCTCCTGGACGATGTCGATGGCAATCGTGGGCACGTTCCCGTACGCCTCGCAGATCTCCTTCGAGCTGTCCTGGAAGACCTGGAAGTTCAGGACGCCTTGGACTTCCTGAACCTTGAAGGTGCGGGCGCACTCCAGCGCCTTCGCTGCGTCGATCTGCGAGTCGCAGAAGACGAGCTCCTGTCCAGCCTCGGCGGCCGCCCGCTTGATGCTGTCGGACACGAGTTTCACGAACGGCACCGAGTCACCGAGCGAGATGTAGCCGATCTTGAACTTGCTAGGCGCGACACTCGGCGCCTCGCTTGGAGCCGCCGACGGGGCAACGCTCGGAGCTGCACTCGGTGTTGGCGATGCCGCCCCGGCACACGCGGACACGACGAAGGCTGCGACGAGCGGCATCACCAACCAACGACGATGCCGCCGATGATGATCCAGACGATCCTGCTGCACCGACTCCTCCTTACTCACTCTGCCCATACGGACACTTCGACGGCCATCCACAAACATTACTGGAAACGTCGTCAGCCGCCGCGCTTGGACTGTAGATGCCCGAGGTGGGTGATGTCAAGCACTTGCTGCAGGATCGGCCCGGTCCCGCCGCAATCGTGGGCGTCTATCGGCCGGGCATTCGGGGCAAGACTCGGCCGACCCGTCTCAGGGCGATGGCGTGCCCGCCGCACGCCGCTAACGATCGAGGGCGATCGACTCAGGCGCCGCCGCTCGATCCCGAGAGCGGATCGGACGGATGCTCAGCCAGCGGGTGGACCTCGATGTCGAGCCACGGGAAGAGCGGCAAAGACGCCAGGGCTTCATGCAGCTCCGTCGGATCGGAGGCGTACCAGAGGCCCCAATTCGCTCGCCGACCCGGGATCCGCCACAGCCGGCGGATCAGTCCCGCAGCTGCCAGTTCTCGTGCCCGAGCGCGCTCGGCAGCCGTCAACTGAGCGAGAGCGTCGGGGTCGCCATCGGCCGGCCAACGAACTTCAATATGGACGAGGAACTCCATCGGAACCACGCACCTCCTGATAACGGGCGCCCGGTGGTCTGGGGCCATGGGAAGGATCGGTGCCCGTGACTCAGTAGCAGGGTATCTGCCCGAGCCCCGGATGGCTTGCGGTCGAGGCCGGTCCGCTTCTGCTATCATTCACTGGAAACGTATCCAAGTGGAGCCCGCCCTCGCGATGATGGCAGGGGTCGTAGGTGGAGGAGGCGATGGCACGGATCCCCATCGAGATGCCGAGGCTCGGTTACGACATGGAGAGCGGACGGATCGTGTCCTGGACGAAGCGCGTCGGCGATCGAGTGACGCGAGGCGAGGTGATCGCCGAGATCGAGACCGACAAGACCACGGTGGAGATGGAGGCGACCGCTTCGGGGACGCTCGTGGAGGTCCTCGCCGAGGCTGGTTCCGAACTGCCGGTCGGGACCGTCATCGCTTACCTCGAGGACACGCCATGAGCACGCTCGGTCGGGTCGGTTAGGCGCGCTCGGACTCGCGGGCGCGGAGTCGAACGGCACCCGCAGCCAGGAGCCACATGGACGCAGCACCCCACCCTTCACGGCGGTCATGGCGCGGCCGATTGGATGCTGCCGAGCAAGAACGTGCGTAGGAGGCAACCATGCGAGCTGGCGCCGCCATCGTCGACATCACGCCCCCGCTCCCGATCGATCTCCTGGGCTTCGTCCGACGGGAGCGCGCCGCTCGGGCCGTCTGGGCTCCTCTCGAGGCACGGGCCTGCGTCATCGACACCGACGAGACTCGCCTCGCCATCATCGCCGCCGACCTCGTCGGGCTGACGACGGCGATGGCCGATAGGGTCCGGGCGCGGGTCGCTTCGGCCATCGACTGCTCGGTCGAGCACATCCTCCTCAACTCCAGTCACAGTCATGCCGCGCCATGGCCGGGCGCCCCGGTCAAGCTCGGCGGGGAATTCGACGGCTGGACCGATCTCGAGCTCCGCTACTGGGAGACGATCCCGGACCGGTTCGCCTCCGCGGCCGTCCAGGCCCTCGAGTCCGCCCGCCCGGCGCAGGCAGCAGGTGGGATCGGCCGGGCGCCTGGCCTGGCGGTGAACCGCCGTGAGCGGACCCCGGACGGTCGAACGATCCTCGGCTGGAACCCGGAGGGCTTCATCGACGACGAGGTCCCCGTGATCCGGATCGACGTGGCCGGCGGGCACCCGGCGCGGCCGGAGCCGATCGCCACCCTCGTCGCCTTCGGCTGCCACCCGGTCGTCGTGGGTCCCGAGGTCCACCTCGTGAGCCCGGACTATCTGGGGCCGCTCCGCCGCTGGCTCGATCGCGTCCGCGGCGGCGTGACGGTTGTCCTCCAGGGCGCCGCCGGCAACGTCCTGCCGCTCGAGGCCTTCCAGGACGACCCGGACGCCGCCATTCCCTTCGGGGAGCGACTCGCCCTCGAGGCCGCCCACGCCATCGCCGACGGCGACCCACGAGCGATGGTGATCGAACGACTCGACTACGGCTCGGTGACACCCATCGCCCTCTACCGACGGCGGATCGCCGCCGACCAGCCGGAACCCATCGTGGCCGTCCGCCGACGTCAGGTGCCGCTGCCGCTCTTGGTCCCGCCGTCGCGGGAGGAGCTGGAGCGCGAGCTCGCCGAGCGACGCGCGGACTTCGAAGCGAAGCGCGCCGGCGGCGCCCCGCGGTCCGTGACGAATCCCATCGGCTACCACATCGCGTGGCTCGAGCGAACCCTGGCCCAGCTCCAGGAGGGATCGCTCCCCACCAGCCTGACGGGGGAGATCTGGGCCGCCCGAATCGGGGACGCCGCCGTCGTCGGAACCCCAGGCGAGATCTTCAGCGAGATCGGACATGCCGTCCGGAGGGCCTCTCCCGCGGCCGTGACGCTCTTCGCCGGCTACTGCCAAGGGGTGCTCGGATACGTGGCGACTCCCGAAGAGTATCCCTACGGCGGCTACGAGCCGGCCGTCTCGCATCGCGGCTACGGCCATCCGGCACCATTCGCCCCGGACGTGGCCGGGATCATCCGCGACACGTCCCTGGCCCTCCTCGGAGACCTCTTCCCGGCGGAGCGGACGGCCATCGGCCAGACCGGGCGGAGGAGCTCGTGACCGGCATCGAGGGCCGTCATGCGCCAGAATGCTGAAGCCGTGACGGATCCCGACGCACCGAACCTCCTCCAGGCGATCGCTGCCGGGGATCAGCGGTGCCGGACGGTTCTCGAGCAGCTTCAGCGATATCAGGTCGAGCTACCGCTCCGCTTCTGGCGTCAGGCAGCCCACTTCACGACCCCAGCCGCCGACGAATCGATGGCCCGCAAGGCCATCGAAGCGGGCACGGGCCCCATGGCCCGCATCCTCGAGCGTTTCGGGGTCACGAGTCGGGACCTGGCGGCGTGCCTCGACGTCGCTCACGATCGGGTCGGGGAGCTCCTTGCGCATCCCCGCCGGGCGCCCCTCGTCATGCTCGACGGCGAGGACGCCCAGGCCCTCCGGGAGGACGTGGCCGCCCGAGGCCTCGAGAACGCGGTGCGGCTCCTTCGGGAGGCCGACTGGAGCGGCGACGGGCCGCCGACGCTCCGCTTCTTCCGGCCGCCCGGCTTCAACCTCGAGACGGCGGTCCGCGACCTCTACACCCTCCTTTGGCGCCTCGTCGAGCCCCGCCGGGACTCGACGCCGCCCTCGCAGGCCACGCTCCCCCTCGACGGGATCATCTTTCCGAAGCTCGAGCACCCCGAAGAGGTCGACCTCCTCTACGAGCTCCTCGACTCGGCCGAGCGCCAACTTGGGCTGCCCCCGAACCAGATCCGCGTCGGCTTCCTCGTCGAGTCCGGCTGGGCGGCGAGCCAGCTCGCGGAGATCGGCCGCCGGGCGGCCCCGCGCCTGTGCGCCCTCGTCTTCGGCCTGGCCGACTACTCCGCCGACCTCGGCCTCCCCCGGATCGCCACGGATCATCCCCTCGCCGACTGGGCACGCGCCCAGATCGTGACCGTGGCCGGCGCCCTCGGAGTCCCTGCCATCGACGGGATGACCCTCGACTATCCCGTATCGGATCCGGCCCTCGACGCGAAGACCAACCGGCAGCGGTTCCTCGACCGAATGGCACTCGTCTACCGGGACGCCCTTCGGGCCCGCGAGTTCGGGATGGCTGGCAAGTGGGTCGGTCATCCGGCGCAGCTCTTCGCCGTCCTCCTCGCCTTCGAGACCGGGCTGGAGCCGGCCGCCCTCGAGGCCGAGGCAGCGAAGCTCGAGGTGTACCGTCAGGCCGTGGAGGTGGAGGCCCGCGGCGCGACGATCATCGGCGGGGTCATGAGCGACCGAGCGACCGACCGTCACGCCCGGGTCGTCCTGCGGCGCGCCACCGCCCTCGGCCGGTTCGGTCCTGAGCGCAGCCTGGCCCTCGGGGTGATCCGACCCGACGAGGTCGACGAGGCGCGCATGCTCTGGCAACGGCAGGCAGGAGACAGGTGACCGGTCCAACGATGCCCGACGAGAACCCAGCCCACGGCGGCAGCGAGAGCGAGCCCCGGACCGCCGGCGAACGGCCGGGAGGCGAACCGATCGTCGGTTGGGAGGGTCGGTTCCTCGAGGATTTCCGGGTCGGGGACGTCTACCGCCACGCCGGTGGCCGGACGATCACCGAGACCGACAACATCTGGTTCACCCTCCTGACGAACAACACCCACCAGATCCACCTGAACGCCGACTACGCCGCCCGGACGGAGTTCGGCCGGCCCCTCGTCGTCTCCACCCTCACCCTCGCCATCGTCACTGGCCTGTCGGTGCCCGACGTGAGCCAGAACGCCGTCGCCAATCTCGGCTGGGACAAGGTCCGGCTCACGGCTCCCGTCTTCGCCGGTGACACCCTCTACGCTGAATCCGAGGTCCTCGAGGTTCGGGAATCGCGATCTCGCCCCGGCCAGGGCATCGTTCGGGTTCGGACGCGCGGCTACAACCAGCGCGGGGAAACGGTCATCGAGTACGAACGGACCGTCCTCGTCTATTCCCGGGCCGCCCGGCCACGGTGACGGTCGCTCCACGGGCTTTCCCCTAGCCGTTCACCGGGAGCGGTCCGTCCGGGACCTCGATGACGACCCGGCCGCCCTCGACGACGACCGGGTAGCGGGCGAGGGGTGCCTCCGCCGGCGGGTCGAGGGCCTCGCCGGTCCGGAGGTCGAAGCGCGAGAGGTGGAGGGCGCAAGTGAGCGAGCCGCCGCTCAGGAAGCCCTTGTCGAGCTCGAAATACTCGTGGCTGCAGATCCCCTGCATGGCCAGGATCTCGCCGTCGAGGTTGACGACCAGGACGGGGTCGGTGTCGTCGACCCAGACGAGCTTCATCGTCCCGGGCGGTACCTCGTCGGCGGCGAGGAGGTCGATCCGGCGCACGCGGTCAAGGAATGCCGGGCAAGCCCGTCCAGGGAGGGGTGGGTCTGGGCCGACGAGGACTGGGCGTCGGCCGCGACCGCCCGAGTGCGCGTCGATGACGGCTCGTACCCCTGGCACCGGCGAACGAGCGCCGCGCACCGGCGAACGAGTCTTCTCGACTTCGACTCACGCCGCGGCCGCCGCGGCGCCCGCCGCCCACTTCGCCTCGATGAGCGCCCGCAGCCGATCCTGAGCCTCGGGGAGCGGGACCCGGGCCACGACGGGCTCCAGAAAACCGAGGACGATGAACTTTCGGGCTTCGTCCTCCGGGACCCCGCGGCTCATGAGGTAGAAGACCTGGGCCTCGTCGATGGGGCCAACCGACGACGAGTGGGCGGCCCGCCGGCAATCGGGCTGGTCGATCTCGAGGGAGGGGATGGCGACGGAACGGGCCGTCTTCGAAAGGTTCATCCCGAACTCGCCGAGGAAGCTGTCGGTCCCGACGGCACTCCGCTCGATCGTCGCCAGGCCCTTCATGAAGGACCGAGCCCGATCCTTCAGAGCCGCCTTGGCGAGGACGTCACCGGTCGTGTCGCGGCCGACGTGGCGGGTGTACGTCGTCAGGTCGAAGAGCTGATCGTCGGTCCCGAAGACGATCTCGACCTGCTCGAGGGACGACCGGTCGCCGACGAGCCGGTTGTCGATCCGAGAGCGAACGAGGCGCCCGCCGAGCTGACCGAGGGCCCAGTGGAGCTCCGCTCCCTCGCCGAGGAGGCCCGTCCGGTGCTGGAAGGCGACGACGTTCGGGCCGAGCTCGCCGATGCTCGCCCAGGCGAGGGATGCCCCCGCCTCGAGTACCACCTCCGTCGTCGTGGCGAAGAGCGCCTGAGCGGCCCCGACCCCGACCTGGCTCGACGGAACGAGCTCCTCGACGACCGAGGCCGCCGCACCGGCCCCGAGCTCGACGAAGACCCGAACGAGGACGGCCCGACCGGGAGCGCCGACGGCCCAGCGGAGGAGAATCGGCCGCTCGAGACGGGCGCCGTCGCGGAGGCGAACGACGAGGGCTTCGTTCCAGCCGGCCCGGGTGATCTGGGCGAAGCGGTCGTCGGTCGGGAGGATCGCGCCCTCGATCGCCCGCCGGGCGGCGGCTTCGTCGCGGCTTGCGAGGTCGCCGAGGGTGACGATCTCGAGGCCCGCTGCGGCCGCCTCGGGAGCGATCAATCGCCGGGCGATCCGGTCCTCGCGGATCTCGAGGACCGCCGCGACGCCCTCCTCGAGTTCCGCCGCGGTCCCGGCGCCGGGGCCCTCGAGGACCTCGTCGTAGGGACGAACCGCCTCGAGCTCGGCGGTCCGGAGGTCGAGGTAGGGCGTGAAGAGGGGGTTCGGCTCGAGGGGCGCCGTCCGGGCGAGCTCGAGGGCGGCGAGCCGATCGGCCGCCAACCAGTCGGGCTCGGCCGCCGCGAGCCGCTCGACGGAGGCCGGGTCGAGGCGGAAGGTGAGCTCCGTCGAAGACCGACGCGCGGGGCGAGCGGCGGACGCGGACGGGGTCGTCGGGGTCGGCGTGGCGGTCGAGGCGGTCGTCGGTGTCGGATCGGCGGTCGGCTCGGTCATCCGAGCGACCCCTCCATCTCGAGCTTCACGAGCCGGTTGAACTCGATCGCGTACTCCATCGGGAGCTCCTTCGTGAAGACCTCGAGGAAGCCCTGGACGATGAGGTTCGTCGCCTCGTTTTCGGTGAGGCCACGGCTCATGAGGTAGAAGACCTGGTCGGCGCTGATCTTGCCGACGGTCGCCTCATGGGTCATCGTCGTGTCGTCCTCGGCGATGTCGATGTACGGGTACGTGTCGCTCCGGCTCTGGTCGTCGAGCATGAGGGCGTCGCAGCGGACGCTCGCCTTCACCCCTGTCGCCCCGGGGACGACCTTGATCTGGCCACGGTACGTCGTTCGGCCGCCGTCCTTCGAGACGGACTTGCTGACGATCCGGCTCGTCGTGTTCGGGGCGAGGTGGATCGCCTTGGCCCCGGTGTCCTGGTGCTGGCCCTTGCCGGCGACGGCGACCGAGATGACCTCGGCCGTCGCGCCTTCGCCGCGGAGGTAGATGGACGGGTACTTCATGGTGAGCTGGCTGTTGTGGACGAAGACGCCATCGGCGATGAAGTTCGCCGTGCCCTCGACCTCGATGTCGTACGTCTCCTGCTCACCGAGATACCGCATGCCGGCGACGGGCACGAAGTGAACGGGGCCGTCGAGGACCTCGTCGCTGAAGTAGAGGACGTACGTCTCGTAGGTCCGGACCTCCTTCCCGAGGGGGAGCTCCCGGCGGCTTCGCCAGGTCGAAAGCTTGCCGGGATTGAAGCCCGCCGACATGGCGAGGAGCCGGATCTGTTCGAGGAGCTCGCGGTTCGCGCTGGCGATCGAAACGTTCCGATGGCCCGGCCGGACGTGGCCGTCGGCGGCGATGTAGCCCTCGATGAAGGCCCGCTTCTCGGCCTGCGGGAGCCGGAAGACCCAGCTCGGGACGGACTTCGAGTGGGCGTTGCCGGCGAAGCCGGCCGCGGTGAGCCAGTCGACCCACGGCGCCGAGTTCGCCCGGAGGACGACACCCCGGCGCCCGAGCCGGACGCCGAACAGGCGCTCAGCCAGCTCGACGACCCGGGCTGCCGCCGGATCCGACTCGGGGACGGCGAAGTTCACCCGGACCCCGCGCTCGAGATAGCCGTCACCGAGGTAGAAGCCGAGGAGCCAGAGGAGATCGGGGCTCGACACCTCCGGCGCCCGGAATGGGTTTCGCGACCGCGGCCGTCGGGCGACCGGTGAGAAGCGGTACGAGACCCCATCGTCCGGCAGGCGTCCGACAACAGCGACCTCGTCACCTTCGACGATGGACGCGAGGGGGAGCCAGGCGAGCCGCCGCGTCCGGCCGACCTTCCGGGCGACGAGGAAGGGGTGATTCGGCGTCGCCTTGACGCGACGATGGTTCGCCAGCTGGAGTTCGAAGACCGGACCCGGCTCGTTCTTCCGCGTCGCGACGACGGGCCGACGCTCGATCTGGAAGTCGGGCCCGAGGGAGTAGACCCGGCGCCCGGTCGTGATCTCGGCGATGGGAACGACGTCGCTGTTGGCGAAGACCGCCGTATCGCCGGTCAGGCAGCCGGTGTTCGCATCGACCCACTCCACCGTCGCCCCCTCATAGGCGTGGGCTCGCTTCGTGACGAGGTTGTAGACGTCGTTGCTCCAGTTCTGGATGGTCGTGTAGCGGACCTTGGATCCGGGGAGGGCGATGACCTCGACGACGGCGGCGTGGAGGGCATCGGTGGCGTAGATGGGCGCCGTGCAGTTGTGGACGGCGAAGCCGCGGGCGAGGTAGGCGTTCGGCGCGCTCGCCATCTCGAGGTTGTAGACCCAGCCCTCGTACGGCCGCCGCTCGACGGCCCGAATCGGTACCCAGAAGCAGTTCCGGGCGGCATCGAAGCGGACCCGCCGGACGGTCGCCCCCTCCTCGAAGTGGAGGACGTACTGCTGGCGGTGGTGGACGACCCGCCCGTCGGGCATCGGTTCCTCACCAGCCTCGCGGACCATGATTTCGGCGTAGATCCCGAGCCGGGCGAGGATCTCCTGGAGCTGGAAGGCGAGGGTCCGCGAGACCGTCGCAGCTCGGACGAGGGTCCGGCCGCTGCCGCGATCGTGGCGGCTCCCGGCGCCCCGGAGATACGCGTCGAGAAGGAGCCGCTGCCGCTCCGGCGGCAGTTCCATGAGGTCGGCATGGAGCCGCTTCGTGGCCGAACCGGTCCCGCAGTAGTGCTGGGCCAGCGCCATGAGCTCTGCGGAGGAGACGTCCACCCGCGCCTCGTGCGTCGCCGGCACCTCCTGAACCGCCGCCGGCCTGCCGGCCAAACGAGTGGCGAGGGCCTGCACCTCGGCGATCGTCGCCGCGTCCCGGCTGTCGAGAGAGATGGCGACCGTCGGGGCGTTCGAGACCCCGTTCCGGAAGGCGCTCCCTTCGGCGAGGTAGTAGCCGAGGAAGCGGAGGAGATCGTCGGAGATCTCCGGGTGGTCGACCCTTCGGACGGCGACCGGGAAGCAGATGAGGTCGCCGGCCGCGAGCTCACCCGCCGGGACCCACTCGGGCTCGGCCGAGGCGAACCGATCGTCGACGATGTCCCACTGGGTGGCGGGGCGGTTCGGGCGACGACGGGCGACGTCCCGCCGGCGAAGAGCCCAGACCGGATGCTCGGGCGTCAGCTCGAAGGCATTGCCGGCGGAAATGGGCACGATCCGGACGAGCTCGCCGGCATAGGTCCGCCGACGCGCCGAGACGACCGGGGCCAGGAAGCCCTCGCTGTTGAGGGCGAGGGTACCCGGGGCGACGCTCTCGATGGGAACCATTTCGTCACCGAGGCTGACGAGCTCGCCCTCGGGGAGGCAGCCCTCGATGTAATGGACCTTGGCCCCCTCGTCGACGACGATGAGGGTCCGCTCGAACTGACCGGTGTTCTCGGCGTTGATCCGGAAGTAGGCCTGGAGCGTGAGGGGCACCTCGACGCCCTTCGGGACGTAGACGAAGGAGCCGCCCGACCAGACGGCGCTGTTGAGGGCGGCGAACTTGTTGTCCTCGGGCGGGACGACGGTCCCGAAGTACTTCCGGAAGATCTCCGGGTCCTCCTTCAGGCCCTGGTCGGTGCCCATGAAGACGACGCCGAGGCGGGCGAGCTCCTCCCGGACGGAGTGGTAGACGACCTCGGAGTCGTACTGCGCGCCCACCCCGGCCAGGAACTTCCGCTCGGCTTCGGGGATCCCGAGCCGCTCGAAGGTCCGCTTGATCTGCTCGGGGACGTCGTCCCAGGAGCGCTCCTCGCGCTCGTGGGGCTTGCGGTAGTAGACGATCTTGTCGAAGTCGATCCGCGACAGGTCACCGCCCCAGGTGGGCAGCGGCCGCTTGACGAAGTGGTCGTAGGCCCGGAGCCGGAAGCGGAGCATCCACTCGGGCTCCTCCTTGATCCGGCTGATCTCCTCGACGACCTCTCTTGACAGACCGCGCCGGGTCTCGGCGAGGTAGACGATGTCGTCGTGGAAGGCGTACTCGGCTCTGCGGTCGGTGACGATCTCGCGTGTCGAAGCCATGCTGCTCCCGTCGGGCTCGCTGGTGGGGGTGGCCGACGCGCCGGCCCGAGCCCGTTCGCCGGCGCGTCGACGCGGGGACGACCCTCGTCGTTGCCCCCGACCGGCCGGAGCCGGCGGGGAAATCCGAGTGCCATTATCGGAATTCCCTGCCGGTCCGTCAATCGCCGGCTGTCGACCCGGCCCGGCACGGAGCGGGCGGTCTCGCTCCTGAAGCAGGCTCCGGTGCCGGGCCACCGAGGACGCCGCGGCCAGGCTACTGAGGAGGCCGCGACCAGGAACCAGACCGCCCCCGCGAACGAGCGCCGAGCCGCTGAGCGACGCCGCTCAGGAAGCAGTCGCCGGCGGCCCCTCGGCGACCGCCACCGCCGGACGTCCCCGCCCGGCCCACCGCTTGACGTCGTCGACGAGGGCGTAGACGACGGGGACGACGACGAGGGTCAGGAACGTCGAGCTGAAGAGGCCGCCGATGACGACCGTCCCGAGCTCGGCGGCGATGATCGAGCCCTCGTTGAGGCCAGCCGCGAGCGGCATGAGGGCGAGGATCGTCGCGATGGCCGTCATGAGGATCGGACGGACCCGGATCTTGCCGCCCTCGACGAGGGCCTCGCGGGTCGTGAGCCCTCCGGACCGGAGTCGCTCGACGAGGTCGAGGAGGACGATGGCGTTCGTGACGACGATCCCGATGAGCATGAGGAAGCCGATGAGGGCCGAAACCCCGATCGGTCGCCCGGTGAGGTAGAGGGCCGGGAAGGCGCCGATCGTCGCGAGCGGCAAACTGAAGAGGATGACGAAGGGGGTGACGAAGGAATTGAAGGCGAGGACCATCATGACGTAGACGATGAGCACGGCGATCGCCATCGAGCGGAAGAGGCCACCGAACGCCTCCCGCTGCTGCTGCGTCACCCCGGCCAGGCGGACGTCGACCCCAGCCGGGATCGCGCCGTCGGCCTTCAGCTCGTCGATCGTCCGTTGGACGGCGGCCGAGACGGCGCCCGTGTCCTCGCTCGTGATCTCGGCCGTGATCGAGGCTGCCGGGGCCTCGTCGATGCGGGTGATGCTGCCCTGGACGTTCGCCTCCTCGACGGTCGCGACGGAGCCGAGGGGGACCCGGGTCGTTGTCCCGACGGGGAGCCGGCGGAGGTCGTCGACGGAGCGGATCCGGGTCGGGTCGAGGCGAACGATGAGCTGAACCGGCCCCCCGTCGCCGGAGCTCGCCCCCGCCCCGGCCAGGACGAGACGGGTGGCGGCCTGGCCGACGAGGGCATTCCGGACCTCCGAGCCGACCTGGGCGGCGGTCAGCCCCACCGAGATCGCTTTGTTCGGGTCCACCCGAACGACGATCTCGGGGGTCGCCTTCACGAGGTCGCTCTTCAGGTTGATGAGGTCGGGATCATCGCGGATGGCGGACAGGACGCGCTCCGTCGCCGCTTCCACGAGGGCCGGATCGGCGGCGCTGACGATGACGTTCAGGTTGTTCGAGGTGAAGCCCGCCAGCTGGGAGACGGCGACGTCGTAGCCGTCCGTCTTGATCGGGGCGAGGAGATCGGAGAGTCGCTTCGCCTCGGAGGTCAGGTCGACGGAGGGATCGAGACGGACCGTCAGCCGGGCGCTGTTCGCCGGGCGGCCGCTCTGGGCAGCGACGATCGTCTGGAAGCCGGTGTCGCTCTCGCCCGGCACGCTCGTCGCGACGAGCTCCACGCGGGGGTCGGCGAGGAGGATTTGCTCCGCTTCCTCCGCCCGCTCGAGGACCGTCCGGGAAGCCGTCGCAGCGGGCGGGGCGATCGTCACCGAGAGGACCTTCTCCGAGCCCGGGTTCAGAAATTGGGTCGGCAGGAGCGGGACGAGGGCGAGGGAGCCGCCGAAGAGGCCGGCAGCGAGGACAAGCACCCCGAGCTTCGTCCACCGGTTCCGGAGGGCGAAGCGGATCGTGGGTGCGTAGGCCCGGACCCAGAGGGAGTTCCGAGGCTCGCCGGTGGACGGGTCGACGGCGAGCCGGACCCGGTCGAGGAGGAGGTAGGCGAGGACCGGAACGACGGTCAGGGCCACAACGAGGGAGGCGAGGAGGGCGAAGGTGACGGTGAGGGCGAAGGGGAGGAAGAACTGGCTGACGATGCCCCCGATGAAGCCGAGGGGGAGGAAGACGCCGACGGTCGTCAGGGTCGCCGAGGTGATCGCGGTCGCCACCTCGCGGGGCCCCCGGAGGGCAGCGGTCAGGCGGTCTTCGCCGAGGGCGCGGTGCCGGTAGATGTTCTCGAGGACGACGATGGCGTCGTCGACGACGCGACCGACGGCGACGGCGAGGCCGCCGAGGGTCATGACGTTGATCGTCACCCCGGCTGCCTCCATGACGACGAGGGCGGTGAGGACCGAGAGGGGAATGCTCATGGCGGCGACCGCCGTCGAGCGGAGGTTCGAGAGGAAGAGGAAGATCGTCAGGACGGCGAAGAGGGCGCCGAGGCCGCCCTCCCGGAGGAGCCCGTCGCGGGACTCTTTGATGAAGGTGCTCAGGTCGGAGACGGTCGTGATCGTCAGTTCGGCCGGGTGGCGGCCGGCGACCTCGGCGAGGGTCGCCTCGACGGCGTCGGCGACCTCGACCGTGTTCGCGGTGGCGGTCTTGCTGACCGAGAGCGCGAGCGATGGGTTGCCGTTCGTCCGGGCGTAGCCGGTCGTCGGGACCTCGGCCAGCTCGACGGTGCCGAGATCGCCGAGGCGAACCGGGACGAGGGCAGGGCCTGCGCCGGAACCGCCGCCCGGAGCGGGGCTGGCGCCTGGGACCGGGCTGGCGCCCGGAGCGGGGCTGGTGCCCGGAGCGGGGCTGGCGCCCGCGGTCGGACCCCCCGATGCCAGCGGCGAGGCGCTGGCCCCGGGACCCGTCGACGGCTGCGTCATCGAGGGTCCCGCCGGCCGCACGCCGACGACGAGGCTCCGGAGTTCCTCGAGGGAGGTGAAGCGGGCGACCGTGCTGACCGTGATCCGCTCGCCGTCGACGGAGAGCTGGCCGGAAGGCAGGGTGAGGTTGTTCGCCTGGAGAACCCCGACGACCTGACCGACGGAGACCCCCGCCGTCGCGAGCTTGTCGGGGTCGAGGGTGATGACGACCTCCCGCTCGGCACCGCCGGTCAGGTCGACGGCGGCCACCCCCTCGAGGGCGAGGAGGGCGGGCACGATCTCCCGTCGGGCGATGGCGGCAGCCTCGTCGAGCCCGTCCTCGGAGGTGGCGGCGATGGAGGCGACGATGACCGGGGCGGCGTTGATGTTCAGGGCCGACACCTCCGGCTTGACGGCAGCCGGCAGACCGGCCGCGGCGACGTTCTCCTCGATCGCCGCCTTCGTCTCCTTGACGTCGGTCCCGAAGGAGAACTGGGCGACGACGAGGGCGATCGAGTTGGCCGAGGTCGACTGGAGGCGCTCGAGCCGGGGGACACCGGCGATCGCCCGCTCGATCGGCTTTGTCACCTGCTCGGCGACGTCCGAGGCCCCTGCTCCCGGGTAGGGCGCGACGACGGTGATGACGGGAAGCTCGATGTCCGGAAGCAGCTCCTGCTTCAGATTGCTCCACGACGAGATCCCACCGAGGAACAGAGCGGCGGCGAGGAGGAGGGTGACGTTCCGCTTGTCGAGGGCGAGCCTGGAGAGGTAGTGCACGGCAATCCTCTGTCTGTCAGGTCGGTCGTGACGTCGATCGTGGCCCGGGTTCGACGGCGACGGTCGCAGCCCGGAGAGGGGTCAGGGCTTCGATTCGGAGCCGAGGCGTTCGGCGGCGCGATCGAGGTGGCCGAGGGCCCGCTCGACGTCGGCGAGCTCCTCGTCCCTGAGGACGGCGAGGAGCTCCTCCAGCTGCCGGGCGTTCAGCTCCCGAAAGCGGTCGATGAAGGCGGTCCCGGCCCCGGTCAGGGAGACGAGGACCTGGCGACGATCGGCCGGATCGTCACGGCGGTCGAGGAGCCCGTGGTCGACGAGGCGGTCGACGAGGCCGCTCACCGTCGAGAGGGAGACCCCGAGCCGCGCCGCGAGCTCCGACATCCGGAGCCGGCCCGCCGACCCTACCAGGTAGAGCACCTTCGCCTGGGGCATCGTGACCGCGATGTCGAGGAAATCGGGGGCATGGCGTTCCGCGAGGCGGTGCATGAGCCGCTCGTAGCCGGCGACGATGGCGGCGATGGTTCGACGGCGATCGGGCATTCCTTCGGTCAATGATAAGCGTTGGTTCGGGCCGAAGGCTTCGGCCGGGCCGAAGTATAGACCCGCGTCGACGATCCTGCCCGGGACCGATCAGCGGTCGTCGGCCGGAAGGATCGTGAAGCTCCAGCCCTGGAGGGGCGAGATCGTCCGGAACGCTCGCTCGTCGCTCCGCTGTCGGCGGTGCGCGCTCCGCCAAAACCCCATACCCTACGGATCGACGCAGGTTTTCGGCACGACAGAAGGAGAGGAGATATGGCAGCGGTTCGCCACGCCGAAGTCGTCTGGAACGGTGACCTCGTCTCGGGCAGCGGGATGATCACCTACGTCTCGAGCGGCGCCGTCACCCGACTGCCGGTCAGCTGGGCCTCTCGGACGGAGGCCCATGACGGCCGGACGAGCCCCGAAGAGCTCCTCGCCGCCGCCCACGCCGCCTGCTTCTCGATGGCCCTCTCGGCCGGGCTCGCCCGAGCCGGCACCCCGCCGACCCGCCTCGACGTCAAGGCCGTCGTCACCTTCGACAAGACCGATTCGGGCTGGAAGGTCGCCTCCTCGGCCCTCCAGGTCCGGGGCGTCGTTCCCGGCGCCACCGCGGACGCTTTCAAGGCCGCAGCCGAAGCGGCGAAGGACGGCTGCCCGATCTCCGGCGCCCTGAAGGGCAACGTCGCCCTCTCGGTGGAGCCGACGCTCGTCGAGGGCTGACGGAGCGTCTCGGCGCCCGCCGCCGGCACGGCCTCGGCGCCCGCCACCCGCACGGGCCGGCCTCCGGGGCAACACATGGCCATACCGGGTCCATCGAGAGTCGGTCGGTGGCAATCCCGGAACGGGGTCAGACGCGGCCCTTCGGGACGGTGTGCCAATACGTCTTGTTGAAGACGACCTTCCCGAGGTGCCAGATCCGGTTCGGCTTCGGCGGCTTCGGTGGGTGGTTGTAGTCGAACTGGAGGAGCGTCCCCTTTCCGTCGCCGATCTCGAAGAAGCACATGACCTTGCCCTCGTAGTCGGCGTGCTTCCCCGACGGGGCGCGGCCCTCGATGGCGGCGACGATCCGCTCGGCGACGACCGGCGCCTCGAAGTGGGCCGTCGAGCCGGCCTTCGAGAGCGGGAGATCCGTCGCGTCGCCGAGGGCGAAGACGTTCGGCCGGCCGCCGACCTGGAGGGTGTGGCGGTCCGTCGGCAGCCAGCCGCCGGGCGCCGGGGCCAGGCCCGAGTCGATGAGGAACCGCTGCCCTCGGTGCGGCGGGACGAGGGTGAGGAGGTCGTACGGGAGCTCCTCGCCCTCGAGGGAGGCGACGACCCTCCGCTCGGGGTCGATGGCCTCGACGTTGAAGAAGGTGTGGAGCTCGATCCCCCGCGCCTCCAGGATCGGGGTGACCATGTCGGAGACCGTCTCGATCGTGAAGGCTCGTCCGATGGGTGAGCAGAAGTGGAGCTCGGAGCGCTCGCGGAGGCCGCGCTCGCGGAGTTCGGATTCGATGAGGAGGGCAACCTCCAGGGGCGCGGGCGGGCACTTGTAGGGCATCCCGGCGATGCCGATGACGATCCTGCCGCCTTCGAAGGCGTCGAGGGCGCGGCGGAGGCGGAGGGCCGCCTCGGCCGTGTAGAAGTGGTGGGCCTCGGTCTCGAAGTGGGGGATCTCCTCGGGGGCGATCCGCGATCCGGTGGCGAGGACGAGGTAGTCATAGGCGAGCCGCTGGCCGTCGGCGAGCTCGACGAGCCGGCTCGCTTCGTCGACCCGAACCGCCTCGCCGACGACGAGCTGGACTCGAGGGTCGAGGAGCGACCGCTCCGGGCGGACGAGCCGTTCGGCCCGCTCGCCGCCCATGGCGATGTACATGAAGCCCGGCTGGTACGTGTGACGGCCGGTCAGGTCGACGACGGTGACCGAGACCTCGCCCCGGTCGATCGGGCGCCGGAGCTTGCGAACGAGGAGATTGGCGACGAGCGTCCCGCCGACGCCGCCGCCGAGGACGAGGACGCGCTGCATCGGGGGCGCTCCTTCGCTCAGCGCAGCTTCTCGACGACGATCTCGTCGTAGCCGTCGCGGGCCTCGATGGCAACGAGCCGGTGGCCGGCCTTCTGGACCCACTTCGGGATGTCCGTCCGGCTCCCCTTGTCGGAGCTGTAGACGGCGAGGACGTCCCCAACGGCGGCCTCCTTGATGGCGCGGATGAGCTCCATGAGGGGGCCCGGACAGTACGAGCCACGGGCGTCGATGGTGCGGGTGACGGTGTAGCCGGTCTGGGTGTCGGTCATGGTCGTGCTCCTTTCCTTCTTCCGGGCACGGCGGCCCGATCGCGGGCGGACCCGCGGGCCGGGATCGGCTTGGGGGTCGGTGGGGTCAGATGAAGAGCGGGGTCGCGCCCTCCTGGATGAGGCCGATGACCGTCGCCGCGCCGACGGGCTCGCCGAGCCCCTCGATGAGGTCGTCCCGGGTGAGCCCGAACATGTCCATCGTCATCTGGCAGGGGATGAATTCGACCCCCATCGCCTGGGCGGCCTCGAGGAGCTCCTTCGGGCTGGCGACGTTGTACTCCTTGGCCAGCTTGCCCATCATCCAGGGCCCGAGGCCGAAGAAGTTCAGCTTCGAGAGCTTCCGGTGGCTGATCCCCGGCCGCTCCATGAACGAGAGCATCTTCTGCATCCAGTTCCGGCCGGTGATTCGGCGCTCGTCCTTGACGAAGTTCTGGAGCCCCCAGAAGGTGACGAAGACCTTGCAGGGGACGCCCATGGCGCCGGCGGTCGAGGCGAGGATGAGGGTCGCCCAGACCTTCTCGAGGTTGCCGCTGTAGTTGATGATGAGGAGCTCCTTTGGCTTGGCGGCCGCCTCGGGGGCCGGAGCCGGCTCGGGGGCGGTGGTCGGCACGGGGGTCCCGGCGGCAGCGTCGGGGCCGCCGAGGACGGTCGTGGGTTCGGCTGCGACGGCCATCGTCGTCACCTCACTTCTTGCGGAGGACGAAGCGGTAGACACCGCCGTCCACGGTCTGCTCCACGAGCTCGTTGCCGGTCGTCTTCGACCAGGCGGCGAAGTCCTTCACCGAGCCCGGGTCGGTGGCGAGGACCTCGAGGAGCTGGCCCGAGGCGAGGCTCTTCATCGCCTGGGCGGTCTTGACGATCGGCAGCGGGCAGGAAAGACCCCGGGCATCGAGGGTCTGGGCGATCTGGAGGCTCGTCATGGGTCGTACTCCTTGCGGGTCGTTGGTCGTCGGGCTGCTCAGATGGGTTGCTCAGATGAAGACGATCTGGCCCTCGCCGGCGGCGAGGAAGAAGGCAGCGACCCCTTCGACCCCGTCGACGATGGGATCGAGGTCGTCCTCTTCGAGGCCGAGGAGGTCCATGGAGAGGGAACAGGCCTGGATGTCGACGTCGCCGACCTCCTTCGCCTGACGGAAGGTCTCGACCCAGCTCGCCTGCCCGGCTGCCCGGAGCTTCTCGACGGCATCGCGGCCCTCGGGACCCGCCTCGGGAGCGAGACCGTGATCGCGGCCGATCCGGTCGGCGCGGAAGGCGTCGAGAGCCCAGTACTGCAGGAAGACGTGGACGGGCTTGCCGAGGGCCGCTGCCCCGGCGGCGAGGACGGCGGCGGCCTGGAGCTTGTCGTCGGTGCCGGAGAAGAGGACCAGGTTCAGGGGCTGCTCGTCCATGGCTTCACCTCGTACGGGCGGAGGGCGTTCGGGTCTGGCCCGAGCGGGCCGCGACGGGCGGGCCGCTCGGGGCATCGGGCATCGTCGCCGCCGTCGGGAGACCCACTGCTGGGCGGTCGCTCGGCATCGAGGCGGCCCCGAGGAGGCGGGCGTCGTGGTCGAAGGACCGCACCTCTCGGGCTCCACCGGGCGGCGATCCGGGCTGGCCGGTCGGCCGGGAGAGGCCGGCGAGGCGGGCGAGGCGCCGCTCGAGGACCCGCCGCATGAGGTTGCAGGCGACCATGACGTCGGGGTCGGCGAGGCGATAACGGACCTCGCGGCCGTCGCGCTCGGCTTCCACGAGCCCGTTCGTTCGGAGGACGGCCAGGTGCTGGGAGACGTTCGGCTGGCTGATCTTCAGCTCGTCGGCCAGGCGGCCGACCTCGCAGGCGCCGGCGGCGAGGCGGTGGAGAATCTGGAGCCGCCGCGGGCTGGCGAGGGTCTTGAGGACTTCGGCCTGGAGGACCGTGATCTCGTCCATGCCGAAACGATCGCTCGTATGCGCATCCGTGCATCAGTGCCGATCGGCCCGGCGGGACAGGACGAGGGTCCCGAGGGACCGGGGCCGGTCGGCGGCACCCGGGGAGGCGTCCGGCGGCAGTTGGCGTCGGCAGGCCGAGGACGGGCCGGAGCGCCGAGGGCGGCGGTCAGAGGGTCGCGTTGGCGAGGGCGAGGTGGCGGCGGGTCCAGCGGGCGAGCTGGCGGAGCCGGGACTCGTCGAGCCGCTCGCAGGCCCAGTTCCAGTGGATGGCGACGACGTCCCCGGGACGAACGTCGTCGACGAAGCCGAGGCCGTCCTCCCAGCCGAGGACGACCTCCGGCCGTGGCCGGCCGAGACGGAGCTTGCCAGCGACGAGTTCCAGGGGAACGGCATCGACGAGGAGCCGACCGTCGAGCCGGTCGCGGACCCAGCCCCACCGGATCCGGCAGGCATCGACGGTCGCCAGGACGTCATCGACCCGCCCGCCCCGGAGGAGGCCGACGACCGGGAAGACGTCGAGGACGTGGAAGGCGTGGACCGGTCGGGCACCGGCCGGCGGCTTCGTGGCCAGCCAGCGCCAGGCGTCGGCCCGGACGCGGGGCCGGAAGCGCGCCTCGAGGGAGCGGCCGAGGGCGGCGACGGGCACCCGCTCGAGGAGTTCGTTGCCGAGCCAGTAGGCCTCGACGACCCGGGCGTCGAGGGGATCGGCGATGCCGTTCGAGCGGGCGATGAGCTCGAGGTACGGGTAGGCGCCCTCGAAGGCAGCGGCGAGCTCGCGGAGGCGGCGGAGGTCCCCGCCACCGGCCGCCTCGCCGAGGAGCTCGCCCGCCGCGTCGGGGCCGCAGTAGCCGAGCCGGTTCGGGCCGTAAGCGTAGCGGGCGAAGCGAATCGGGCCGGGGATGACCGGCAGCGGTCGATCCGCCGCCTGGGTCGCCCGGGCCTCGGTCGCCCGGGCCGCGCGGCCGCCGTCCCCCCGATCGGGAGCGATCCCGACCTCGGTCGGCGCACGCGGCCCGGTGAGCAT
>JBHORA010000087.1:0-4287 GCA_042408535.1 Chloroflexota bacterium
CCGGCGGTCGGGCGCCGACCGCGGCCCGGAGAGAGCGCGACGAACGGCGCGGAGGTCGCCGCGCCCAAGGACGCCAGCCCTGACCGCGGCCGCGCCGCCCGACCCGCGCACCTTGGACACGTTCTCGCAAGGTAGGCGTTACACCGCCGGACCACGAGCCGGCCGGGGCGAAGCAGGCACCGAGACGCTTCGGCACTGGCGCAGTACGTGTGGCTTGGAGGACGGCCAGGCAGCGACCCAGCCGTCTCGACCGTCGGTGCCGCCCTCGCCACTCGCCGCGGCCCGCCGGTTCGGACAGACGCCCGCGGCACGAGCGTATGTCCGCGACCCGCACCGTCATCACCCAGCCTCGAACCCTGTCCTGCGCCTTGCGCTCACCACCTGAGCACCGGACCCGAGCGACGCTTACCTGGCGGGAACCGGACCGCGACCAGGTCTGCGTGACGGCCGACGGAACGCGCCAACCTGGCCGCGCGCTCGAATAGCGCTCGCCTCACAGGAATACGTCCAAGGTCGAGACCCGAGCTTGGGACGGTGCCTCGCCCCATGCCGAACGAAGGAGCCATGGGTCGCGTCAGCCGTGGCGGCGGCAGCCACGAGAACCGACCCCGACCCGACCAGGCTCACCGGGGTCCAGACCCTACCCGCCGAACCAGGCCGCCAGCCGCTCCGCCTCGAAGGCCCGCGTTGTCGCCAGATGCTCCGGCGCCGCTGGCGTCACCTCCACCTGCGGCGGACGCTCCAGGACCGACCCCGGACCGTCGCCGCCGCCCCTGCCCGGTCGCCATGACGCAGACCCCCTTCGCCGCCGAAGGTCGCCTGCGGCCGCCGGCCCGCGAAGCGCGCCGCCACCCGCTCAGCCACGACCTCCTGATCAATCGACGATCGTCTGGCTCTGCTCCCGCATGAACTGCTGGACGTAGTAGTAGCCGCCGCCGGCCTTGCCGGTCGCCGTCGAGCCCTTCCAACCGCCGAAGGGCTGGATCCCCGGCCAGGCGCCGGTCGTCGCCCCGGCCCGTCGGTTCACGTAGACGACGCCGGCCTCGATCTCGTCGAGGAAGCGAGCGATCTCGACCGGGTCCTCGCTGTAGAAGCCGGCGGTCAGGCCGAGGACGTTGTCGTTCGAGAGCCGAAGCGCCTGATCGAGGGAATCGACCGGCAGGACCACGGTGAAGGGGATGAACAGCTCGTCGCGAAGGAGGCGATGGTCGTAGGGCAGGTCGGTGGCGATCGTCGGGGCGACGAAGAAGCCGGCGTCGAGGCCGTGCTCGGTCACCCGCTCCCCGCCGATGAGGAGCCGCCCGTCCCGGCGGGCCTCGCCGACGGCGTTCTCGTAGCGGGCCACGGCCCGCTCGTTGATGACCGGCCCGAGCCAGTTCTCGCGCTTCACCGGGTCGCCGATCGTGATCGCCTCGGTCTTGGCGACGAGGAGCCGGACGAACTCGTCCAGGACCGGCCGCTCGACGTAGACCCGGCTGTTCGCCGAGCACTTCTGGCCCGAGAAGCCGAAGGCCGAGCGCATGATCCCTTCGGCCGCCTCCTCGAGGTCGGCCTTCCGCGAGACGATCGCCGGGTTCTTGCCGCCCATCTCGACGATGACCGGCTTCGGGTAGACCTTGGCGAAGTTCTTGTAGAGCCGGAAGCCGACCTCGAAGCTGCCGGTGAAGACGATCCCGTCGACGCCGGGGTTGTTCTGGATCTCGTCGCCGACGGTCTCGCCGGGGCCCATGACGAGGTTGAAGGCGTCGGGCGGCACGCCGCCGTCGTGGAACGCCTTCGTCAGGAGGACGGCCGAGAGCGGCGCATCGGACGACGGCTTGAAGACGACGGTGTTGCCCGTGACGAGGGCGGCCCCGGCCGGGCCGCCGGCGAGGGCGAAGGGGAAGTTGAAGGGGCTGATGACGCCCCAGACGCCGTACGGCTTGAGGACCGAGCGGGTGTGGACCGTGCGGTCGCCGAGGTTCCCCATCGGGTGGTCGAAGCCCTCGTTCCGCTCCATCATGTCGCACGACCAGCGGATGAGGTCGGCCGTCTCTTCCACGTCGCCCAAGGCCTCGAGGCGGTTCTTGCCAACCTCCATGGCGAGGAGGGCGGCGAACTCCATCTGGCGGGCCGAGATCACGTCGGCGACGCGCCGGAGGACGGCGACCCGCTCCTGCCAGGGACGGCGGCCCCATTCGCGCCAGGCGCTGCGGGCGGCGGCGATGGCGTCCTGGACGTCGAGGCGGGTCCCCCGGGCGAAGGTCCCGAGGAGCGTCCCGTCGACCGGGGAGCGCTTCTCGAAGACGCCCTCGCCGTCGCGCTCTTGGCCGCCGACGACGTTCCGGTGGTAGCGGCCGAGCTGGGCTCGGACCTTCTCGACGCCGGCCTCGAAGGCGGCATGGAGCTCCTCGTTGTCGGCCCGGAGGGTCGCGTACGTGATCTTGAGACGGGGCCGAGATTCGGTCGTCATGGCACAGACTCCCGTGCGTTCGCGGTCCGGCGGCGGCTCGATCGCCGGGGACCGACACAACCGGAAAGGTGTCCGTAGTCTAGCGCGGCCCACGGCCGCCGCCGAGGCGGCCACCACCCGGCGCCCGCGACCCCTATGATCGGTCGCGGCGGTCCCCCTCGCCATGCTCCCGACCGCGCGCGTCCCCCAGCCGAACCCAGGAGGCACCGACATGACGGAGCAGACTCGAACCCTGCGTGACTGGCTCGCCGAGCTGGCCTCGGATCCCGACGTCGGCGAGGTCGCGGTCTCGCCGGCGACCCAGGCCGCGCTCCTCGACCTCGCCCGGGTCGCGGCCCACGCGAGCGAGCGGATCGCCGCCCCGATTACCGCCTTCATGGCCGGCGTCGCCTTCGCCGGCCTCGACGACGCCGAGCGGGCGGCGCGGGTCCGGGCGCTCGCGGAGCGGCTCGAGGACCGCTACGGCGGCTGAGGCCCTCGCCGATCCCGCGAAGTCGGCCGGGGCTACGCGCCGGCGACCGCCTCGGCGACCTCGACGATCGACGGGTAGATCGCGTCCGGCGCCCCGCCCCGGGCCGCGAGCCGGGCGAGCTCCGCCTCGCCGTGCTTGCCGGTGAGGACGAGGATCCCCCGGAGCCCCGCCCGTTGGGCCGCGGCGACGTCCGACCAGACATCGTCGCCGACCATCGCGAGGGCGCCCCGATCGGGCCGCCGGTGGCTCCCCTCGCCGGCGCCGAGCTCCGCGACGAGACCGCGCGCCGCCTCCCCGAAGAAGGCCCGGGCCGGCTTGCCGACGACCGTCGCCCGCCGGCCGAGGGCGTATTCGAGCCCGGCGACGACGGCGCCCGAATCGAGGGTCGGGCCGGCCTCTGTCACCCACCAGCTGTTCCGGTGCATGGCGACGAAGGCCGCGCCGGCCCGGGCGGCTCGGAAGATCCGGTTCAGGTTCGCGTATGTGATGTCGTCCGGGGAATCGCCGACGACGACGGCCGCCGGCGCCGCCGCCGGATCGTCGGCGGCCTCGACGGGGACGAGCGGCTGACCGGCAAACTCCGACTTCGCTCCCGGCGTGCCGACGACCACGATCGGGCGCCCCGGGAAGCGGCGGGCGCAGTACGCCGCGGCGGCCGAGGCGGCGGTGACGAAGCGCTCGGGCGGGATCGTGAAGCCGAGCGCAGCCGAACGCCCGGCGAGATCGCGTCGGCTCAGGAGCGTCGTGTTCGTCGCGATCCGGTACGGGACGCCGGCCCGCTCGAGAGTGGCGAGCGCCGCCGCGGCGCCCGGGACGGGCCGTCCCGCCGCGACGAGAACGCCGTCCCAGTCGATGAGCAAGCCGCGGACCCCGGAGAGCCCGCTCGTCTGTGCCTCCGTTCGCCGCTCCGTGGTTCCATCCATCGCCGCATCGAGCCCCCTGCACCTGGCCCGGACGGCCTGCCTGGCTCGTCCCTCACGGTCCTTCGGATTCTGCCGCAGACGGCGGGGCGTCGAGGATCTCTCGGACCCGGGCGCCGAGGGTCGCCGCGTCGAAGGGCTTGGCGAGGAAGGCGTAGCGGCCCTCGACCGCCGGTCGCGCGGGGACGAGCCCCGGGGCGTACCCGGAGACGAAGAGGACCCGCAGGTCGGGCTGGCCGGCGATGAGCGCCTCCGCGAGCGTCGGGCCGTCGGTCCCGGGCATGACCACGTCACTCAAGAGGAGGTCGATCCGGTGCCCGGCGGCGAGCCGACGGGCCTCAGCGGCATCGGATGCCTCGAGGACCTCGTAGCCGACGCGGCGAAGCGACTGGGCCATGAGCGCCCGGATCCCCGGCTCGTCCTCGACGAGGAGGATCGTCTCG
>JBHORA010000089.1:0-1080 GCA_042408535.1 Chloroflexota bacterium
GGCGGTTCGGGACCTCTTCCCCTTCCGCCACGTCATCCCGACCCATCAGGGTCGGGCGGCCGAGAAGATCCTCTTCTCCGTCCTCGCCGGGCCGGGCAAGGTCGTCCCGAACAACACCCACTTCGATACGACCCGGGCGAATGTCGAGTTCACCGGCGCCGAAGCCGTCGACCTCGTCATCCCCGAGGGTCGCCAACCAGCCCTCGAGCACCCCTTCAAGGGCAACATGGACGTGGCCGCCCTCGAGCGGCTCCTGGCCGAGCGAGCTGCCGACGTCCCGGTCGTCTTCGTCACCGTGACGAACAACTCGGGCGGCGGCCAGCCGGTCTCCCTCGAGAACCTCCGGGCGGTCCGGGCCGTCTGCGATCGCTTCGGCGTCCCCCTCTTCCTCGACGCCTGCCGCTTCGCCGAGAACGCCTGGTTCATCAAGACCCGAGAGCCGGGACAGGCGGGCCGCGCCATCCCCGACATCGTCCGCGAGATGGCGAGCCTCGCCGACGGGATGACGATGAGCGCCAAGAAGGACGGCCTGGCGAACATCGGCGGCTGGCTGGCGCTGAACGACGACGACCTCGCGGAGCGGTGCCGGAACCTCCTCATCCTGACCGAGGGCTTTCCGACGTACGGGGGTCTCGCCGGCCGAGACTTAGAGGCGATCGCCCAGGGCCTCCGGGAGGTCGTCGACGAGGACTACCTCCGCTATCGAATCCGCTCGACGGCCTACCTCGGCGAGGCCCTCGACAGCGCCGGGGTGCCGGTCGTGAAGCCCTTCGGCGGCCACGCCATCTACATCGACGCCCGAGCCCTCCTGCCGCACATCCCGCCCCTCGAATACCCGGGCCAGGCCCTCGCCGTCGCCCTCTACGTCGAGGGTGGGATCCGGGGCTGCGAGATCGGGACGGTCATGTTCGGGCGGCGGCCGGACGGCTCGGAGGCGCCGGCGCCGATGGACCTCGTTCGGCTCGCCATCCCGCGGCGGACGTACACGCAGAGCCACATCGACTACGTCATCGAGGTCGTCCGCTGGGTCGCTGAACGGGCCGGCCAGCTCCGGGGCTACCGGATCCTCGAGCCAGAGCC
>JBHORA010000096.1:0-10443 GCA_042408535.1 Chloroflexota bacterium
GCGGCGAGGGCCTCCTGGCGGAAGCGGGCGAGGAAGTCGGGGTCGCGGCCGTACTCGGGGCGGAGGACCTTGACGGCGACGTCCCGGGCGAGCTGGGTGTCGCGGGCACGGAAGATCGTGGCCATCCCGCCCTGGCCCAGGAGTTCCATGAGCCGATATCGACCGCCGAGGACGCTACCGATCTCCGCCACGTTCAGCCACCGTTCCGAGAACCGTCGACCGGCCGTCCCGCCGGCCCACCGGCCGCGCCTATGGTACGCACGGCCAAGGGATCCGCGTCGGCCGGTCGGCCGCGCCGGACTCGGCCGCGTTGCCGCCGTCGGCCAGAGCGAACAGAACGGGCCCGCCGGCGTCCAGTCCGTGCGCCGCGTCGGCCAGAGCGAACACAACGCCATCTCGTGCCAGACAGCGCCGCGTTCTGTTCGCTGTCAGCGACGCGGCAGACCGCACCGCTCGGAGGAGCCCCGTTCTGTTCGCTGTCAGCGACGCGGCGGACGGACGCCCGCCCATCCCGACGTCCCCGACGACGCTCAGAGTTGGAGACCCCGAAGGTGCGCCCGCAGCTCCGGCCCGAGGTCCGTCCGCTCCAGGGCCAGCTCGAGCGACGCCTTCAACCAGCCCGCCGGCGTCCCGGCATCGAACCGCCGGCCCTCGAACTCGTAGGCGTAGACCGCCTGCTCCTCCATGAGGAGCTCGATCGCGTCGGTGAGCTGGATCTCCCCGCCGGCCCCCTTCGGGGTGTGCTCGAGCTTGTCGAAGATCTTCGGCGTCAGCACATAGCGCCCGATGATCGCCAGGTTCGAGGGCGCCTCCTCGGGCCGCGGCTTCTCGACGAGGCGCGTCACCCGGTGGAGCCGGTCCGAGCCGTCGTCGTCGGGCGTCGTGGCGATGACCCCGTAGCGGCTCGTCTCCTCCTGGGGAACCGGCATGACCGCCACGACCGAGCTCCGCGTCTCCTGGTAGGCGGCGATGAGCTGGCCGATGCACGGCCGGTCTCCGACGACGACGTCGTCGGAGAGGATGACCGCGAACGGCTCGTGGCCGACGAGCTCTTTCGTGACGAGGACCGCGTGCCCGAGCCCGAGCTGCTCCTTCTGGCGGACGTAGGCGACCTGGGCGAGGTCGCTGATGTGGCGGATCTGGCGGAGCATCTCGATGTCGCCGCGCTCTTCCAGGAGATGCTCGAGCTCAAAGTTGAGGTCGAAGTGGTCTTCGATCGCCCGCTTCTGACTCGAGGTCACGATGATGATCTGCTCGATGCCCGCCGCCACGGCCTCCTCGACGGCGTACTGGATGACCGGCTTGTCGACGAGGGGCAGCATCTCCTTCGGCTGCGCCTTCGTCACGGGGAGGAAGCGGGTGCCCCAGCCGGCGGCGGGGAAGACTGCCTTTCGAACGCGCATGGGACCTCGTCGTGGCTCAGGGTGGGCTGCCGGCCGAGTATACCCCCCGCCCAGATCGACCCGGCCAAAGGGAGTCGGTCAAAACCCGCCGAGCGGCGGCACCCGCCGAGCGACCGAGGACTCCGAGCGACCGAGCCCGCCGAGCGGCGGCACCCGCCGGGTGTGGCACCCGCCGAGCGGCGGCACTCGCCGAGCGACCGAGCCCGCCGAGTGGCGGCACCCGCCGAGCGTTGGCACCCGCCGAACGACCTCGGCTCGTCAGGCCACCGAACCCGGCCCCGCTTTCGAACCCTCAGGGCGGCTGCCACCCATCGCCTGCGGATGCTCCCGACGGGCCGTCGCCAGCCGGATCGCCGTGAAGGGCACCCGAATCTCGCGGAAGACCTCGATGGAGACGAGGAACCCAGCGAAGAGGAGGACCACCCCGACGAGCTTGCCGAGCTGGAAGAGCTCCATCTGTCCGAGCTTGGCAAAGCTGTCCGTTACCGTCGGCACGAAAGCGCCGATGGCGATGAGGATCGTCGCCGGAACCCGGGAATGGATCCGGCCCGTCAAGAGGGCTCGCACAGCCCCGGGGATCGAGGCGACGAAGTTGACACTGATGGCGACGGGCGAGATGAGGAGGTTGAAGAGGAACTGGTCGCCCGGCTGCTCCGGGTCGAGGCTGTAGGCGAGGATCCGTCGCTTCGGCATGAAGACGTACGTCGAGAAGATCGCGCCAAGGATGAGCGAGAAGGCGCCGGTCACGTTCAGGAACGGCGTCAGGAGCCGGAGCTCGGCCGGGAAGAGGGTCGCCACGGGTAGCCCCGTCGCCGGATCGAGGGCATAGCCGGGGGCGGGGAGAGGCGTGACGAGCATGATCCCGATCGAGGCGAGGGTCGCCCCGACGACGGCGACGGCCGCGAGGAGCGGCCAGCGGTCGTTCTGGAAGTAGGTTTCGACGGCGACGGCGAGGGCGAGGATCCCGGCCACGATGAAGTAGAGGATCGGAACCGGGCCCGCGGCGGCGTACTCGGGCCGGTTGCGAACGAGGAAGGTGAAGAGACCGGCCAGGAAGAGGCAGAGCGCGAAGCTGTAGCCGAAGCGGGTCCGGGCGAGGAGGAAGGCGGTCCCCAGGCCGAGCCAGCCGGCCGTCCAGACGGCCCCGGTCAGGTACCAGGTCCGGTAGAGCGGCTCGCTCCAGCCGACGGCCGCGGCGACCGCCTCGGATCCCGCGGCGAGGCCGTAGAAGAGCATCCCGATCGCCCAGACGAGCTGATAGGCGCGTCGCCGCTCCCGCCACTGGTCGATGAGGGCGAGGGCGAAGAGGAGGGCGAGGAGCGAGGTGAGAGCGGGGATGAGGGCGGTGGGCATGGCCTGAAGGATCTCCCAGTGACTTCACGAGCCCCGATCGGCGGCGGTCTGTGCCCACGGCTTCGGTTCGCCGACCCGTTCTCCTGGGGCGCGCTCCCCATCGGCGACCCGGAAGGCGGCGACGAAGGCGAGGAGGAGCCGGTCGAGGAGGGCGGCTGCGTCGTCGTAGAGGCAGCCAAGGTAGGCGGCATCGAGCCTTCGCTGCTCGCCGAGGCGGCGGAGCTCGGCCAGGAACGGGCGTCGAGCGAGGACGAACGAGGCGACCGACTCGGCCAGGCTCCGGCCCTCCGAGGCGAGTTGGCGGGCCATTCGGGTCACGCACTCGGCAGCGACGACCTCGCGGTCCGCTCGCGCCGACCCCTCAGCCTCAAGGTAGGCAACGAGGGCTTCGAGGAGTCGACGGCCATCGGCGCGAAAGGCGGCACGGTCGTCGACCATCGCGGCGTCCACGGCGCGGATCGGTGTCGCTGGCGGCGTCCCGTCCGCTGACGCCAGCCGTGCCGCCGGCAGCCCCACGGGAGATCCTGGCGTCCTCGAAGGAGGGCGGCGGGCTGCGTCACGAAGGCGACGATAGGCGCGGCGATAGGCAGCGGCGAGGCGATCGGGCGTCGCCCCGAGACCGGTCAGGCTCGGCCTCCGTCGTCGCTCCGCAGTCAGCGCCTCCAGGGAGCGTCGTCGAAAGCGGCGGTGGCCACCCGGCGTCGTGAAGACCTCGAGGCGGCCGCTGTCGGCCCAGCGCCGGAGGGTGTCGGGGTCGACGCCGACGAAGCGGGCCGCCGCCCCGAGCGACAACCACTCGGGTCGGTCGCGTCGACGCCGCAGTCGCGGTGCCTCGAGGTCAGCCATTCGCCCGACCGGGACACCGCCGCGGAAGTCGGCCGCGTCTGCCGTTCCGCCACCTCGGACGCTCGGCGTCCACCCGGCCGGGGCGGCGCGACGGTGCGGAATCTGGGCAAATCTGGGTCTTTGCGAGGGCCATGGGCGGAGGATACGGAGCGGGCCAGGGAGGTGTCAACGGCGGCCTCGAGGGAGACCCGGCCGCGGCCACCGGTCCTTGAGCTTCCTCAGGCCGGGACGAACTCGTGGTCGTCGCGATGGAGGCCGTCGCAGAGACCCCAGCTCGGCGGTTCGGTCGGCAGAGGGACGGGTCGCATGATCTCGCGAACCGTGCCCTTCCGGCAGAACCAGTAGCCGCGACGGCCCATCCAGGCCCTGACGTGGCTCGGGTCCGGGTGGAACTGGAAGGGACCGGGGTTGATCCGGGGTCGCTCGATCCAGGACGGCGGCGCCTCTGTCGAGACGATGTCGAGGACGCTCACCCGCCAGGGCGTCCCCTCGATGATCCCTCCGCAGCCGTCGCACCGGGTCGCGACGTTGTCGCTGATGATCGTCGGGATCCGGATGCCCATGATGTCCATGCGCCGCTGCACCTGCCAGCTGGAGTTGGGAATCGGCCGCCGGTCGAATCGACCCGCCCGCCGCTCGAACGTGGGTGCGCTGGTGCCCCGTGCGGGATTCGAACCCGCGATCTCCGCCTTGAGAGGGCGGTGTCCTCGGCCACTAGACGAACGGGGCGCCCGGCCAATGGTAACCCGAGCGAGCGGCCGACCGCGGCCAGGGTGCGGCGCTGCGCTCGTGGTGCCCCCAAGGGGATTCGAACCCCTGATCTCCACCTTGAAAGGGTGGCGTCCTAGGCCTCTAGACGATGGGGGCGCGGCGGGCGGAGTGTACCAGCCGGCCGCCGCACCTGCCGAAAGGACTGCACCTGCCGAAAGAAGTGCACCTGCCGAAAGGAGTGCACCTGCCGAAAGGACTGCACCTGCCGAAAGGACCGTCGGGGCGGCGGCCAGCTGCCGAGCTCGAGCTCGCGTGTTCGGGCAGCGGCGATACAACGCTCCTGTCAGAGCCTTCGTCTAGACGGCAAGACTGACCGTGAGGACGACGACCAGGAGGCAGAGGCCGGCGCCAAGGCCGCCGGTGACGACAGCCATCGCCCGCGCATCCCACGTCTGGGCGCCCCGGAAGGCGAGGAGGCTCGCTCCCAGGAGTGCTGGCCCTGCGAAGACGGCCATGAGCGGCAGGACGAGGGATGCCCCCACGGCGGCCACGGCGAGGACGATGAGCCACCCTGTGTCCCGCACCCGCAGCCTCCTTTCCTCGGACTCCTCCGGCCCGCCGGACGGCCCGTATGGCCCTCGAGCGGCCGGCGAACTGATCTGCCCGATGCGAGGCTGGTGCCACCGAAGGGATTGCCGACACCGGACCCAACGCGCCGTTCGGTATCCTGTACGAATACCGACGGAGCGTCGACCGCGGAACGGATGAAATCTCCATGAATCTGTGCCATTGGAGTGGATGATGCGCCGCGCCGGACGCGGATAGCCGGCGGCGTCCGGCACCAGGACCAACCCCTTGATCTCGGGAAGCTCACTCCGGCGGAGCGCCGGGTTTTCGATGTCGCGATCCGCGGCGCCCCGGTGAAGGAGATCGCCGCCGAACTCGTCGTGACCGAGGCCACAGTCGCGAGCCACCTGTCACGGATCTACGCGAAACTCGGGGTTCGGAGTCGAGCCGAGCTCATCGCACGGGCATCCCTCGCGGCAGCCGAAGCGCAGACTCAGTCGATGCCCCTGTCAGCCGTCCACCGGCCTCGCATGCGCTCGTGGGCCGGGACAGTCGTTGCCGCTTTCGCCTTGCTGGCCGGGATCCTGATGCCCATTCCGGGAGTCCTGCTCGGGCCCCCGCTCCTTATCGTTGCCGCATCGCGTCGAGCGAGGAGCCTCGACTGGGCGCGCTGGGTCGTCCTCGCCGTTGGCGCGGTGCTCGTCGCCGAGGGTCTTCTCCTGCTCGTCGTCTACCGGACCGCCTGAGTCAGCGGGGCGGAGTCCCGAGCGCGTGCCAGACCGATCGCGCCTGGACTCCTGTGGCGCCGTCGCAGGCCCGGACGCCACGGGCGGGTCGGGCGTCGCCAGAGCGTCAGCTCGCCCGCCAGAGGAGGGCGAGGACGACGGCGGCCCCGAAGGCCCCGCAGGCGGCCAGGGCGAAGAGACCCCCGACGATGGCGAGGAGAAGCGCCTGACCGCTCCGGAACTCCGCGGCCGCTCGGTACGTAGCCACGGCCCCGGCGACGGCGAAGGCGGTCAGGACCAGAGCGAGGACGACGAACGCCGTCGTGAGGAGGGGGACCTGGAGTTCATCCCGCCGGAGGAGGGCGACGACGAGGAGGCCGAGCGAGCCCCCCAGGGCGATCCCGAGGGAAACCCGGGTCGGCGTGAGGCGGATCGGCCCGAGGTGCGGCCCGACCCGCGCCCTCCCACCCCCGGGCGCCCGCGGCACGACCTGCCAGCGCGGATCGATCCGATCCCGCCTTCGCGGTTCTCGCAGCTTCACCGGGCTCGCCTCGCCGTCGGGATGGGAGCGCGGTCAGCCACGTGCCCGAAGAGCGCCGCCGGACCGACACCGAGGGAAGGCCGGTCGCTCACGGCTCGGCTTCCTCCCCCTCGTCGTCCTTCGAGCGGTGGTAGACGGCGATGTTGTGGGCGACCCGCGGTCGGCGAAGCCGCTCACCGAGGGCCGCCCCCGCCGACCCAAAGACCTCGGCCAGGACGCTCCGGGCCGTCTCCAGGTCGTCGAAGCGCCACCAGCAATGGATGACCCGGATCCGGAATCCGGCCCGCAGGAACGGACCATCCCGGCGACCCCAGCTCGTGTACTCCGGAAGGCCCGGATCGCGGAGCTGCGACGCCTCGTCGCGCCCGTAGTCGTGGACGACGAGGAGGCGACCGCCCGGCCGGAGGACCCGCTCCGCTTCGGCCAGCTCTGCCGGCTCCGGGCCCCGATAGGCCGACCAGCAGCCGACGACGACGTCGGCGCTTTCGTCGGGCAGGCCGAGCCGCTCCGGCGTCCCTTCGGCCACCCGGACACTGGCGAGGAGCGGGCTCGCCGCGACAGCCCGCTCGAGGTCGACGACGGCGCCCGGTCGTTCGAGGGCCGTCACCCGAGCCCCCATGACGGCGAGCTGGCCGGCGACGACGCCACGACCCGCATCGACGACGACGACGTCGCGCCGGGCGACGGGCCCGAGGGCCTGGAGGGCCCTCGGCAGCTTCGCCTCGGGGTCGAAGTGGCGAAGGAAACGGGCAAAGGCAACGGGTGCCAGATCGAACGGGAGATCAGCCACGGGCCTCCGAGTATACGGGGGCACGGCCGTCGGCAGAACAGTCGCCACCGACGGCCCGTGGCACAATTCGACGTCGCCATGCTTCGTCAGCTCTCGGCCATGCCGGCGGGCCTCCGCCTCTTCCTCGCTTACGCCTTCGGCATCCTCGTCCTCGTCGGCCTTTCCCTCCGGAGCGTCGTCGACCTAGCCGTGAACGCACCCTTGAGCTTCGAGGGCCTCGTGGTCATGAGCCTCCTCGCCTACACGATCTTCACGATCACCCTCGTCCTCCAGCGCAAGGAGGCAGCCCGCAGCCTCGCCCTCGGACTCTCGAGCCTGACGCTGCCGGCCATCCCAATCCTCCTCCTCGGCGGCTTCCCCATCCCGGCGGCCCTCGTCGGCTTCCTCGCCATCGGACTCTTCTACGGTCTCACCCGTCCGGCCGTCCGGACGTACCTGAACGAGCCCTGAGGCGCAACAAGCAGAGGCCGTCGACGAGGCCGTCGCGCCCGGCAGGCTCGGCTCGGCCGCGCTACCCTGTTCGCCCGGCATTCCCGCGCACGTTCCTCGACTGCTTGGCCGGCCGGACCGCACGACGAAGCTGACCAGGTGACCAGGTGACCGATCGCCCGCGACGACCCAGCCGCCCCTCCAGCCCGGACCGAACCGGCCGTCGCCTCCGCGCTCCCGAGCGGCGTTCACCCCTCGAGCGCTACCGAACCCTCATCATCGGCGGCCTCGCCGTCCTCGGCCTCGGACTGGCCGGCGCCTTCATCCTCAGCCAGGCGTCGCAGAAGGCCTACGCCTGCACGACGATCTGGGATCCGAGCCCGAGCCCGCAACCGGGCCGCCTCGGCGAGGTCCAGCCCGACCAGGGACGAACGCACCTCGCCCGGGGTGAGCCCGCCCGGTACACGTTCTGCCCGCCCGCCTCCGGCTCCCACTACAACGCATCCGGTGCCGGGCCGATCCAGCCCCGCTACTACCCGCCCGATGCGAACGTCCTCCCCCAGGGCTGGGTCCACAACCTCGAGCACGGTGCCCTCGTCGTCCTCTATCGCCCTGACACGGCGAGCGACACGGCCGCCCACGCCGCCCTTCGGGAGCTGGCCGCGAACTTCCCCTTGAGCCCCGTCTGCGGGCTGGCCGGGAACGTCGTCGGGAGCCCGGTCATCGCCCGCTTCGACGAGCTCCCCCACCCGTACGCCGCCATCGTCTGGGGCCGCGTCCTCTACCAGGACCGGCTCGACGTCGACCAGATCCTGGAGTTCTTCCGGACCGAAGCGGAACGGGGGAACCCCGAGCCGCAATGCGTGCCGCCGAGCCCATCGCCAGCGCCGAGCCCGTCGAGCCCATCGCCAGCGCCGAGCCCGTCGAGCACCGCGGCGCCGAGCCCGTCGAGCACCGCGGCCCCGACCCCGTCGGCCGGAGCGGGCACCACGCCGAGCCCGACCGCCTCCCCGACGCCCGGCCCGAGCTGAGGGAAGCCCAGTGCGACGCTACTTCTTCCGGACGAACGTCGCCCCGACCGGACCCTCGGCCGGCTTCGCGCCCGCCTGGCTCCCCATCGCCCCCGGCATCGACGTCGGGCGGCTCGTCGAGGACGACCTCGTCGAGCTCGCCGACGGCCGCCGGCTCCCGGCGACCGAGCTTCCACCGGCGCCCGCCGCCTCGGCGCCCGGCAAGATCATCTGCATCGGCTTCAACTACCGCGATCACGTCGCCGAGCAGAACCAGCCCCTGCCCGACCGACCGATCCTCTTCGCCAAGTTCGCGAACGCCATCGTCGCCGACGGCGAACCCGTCGTCCGCCCGCCGGGAACCCACGCCCTCGACCTGGAGGCCGAGCTCGGCGTCGTCATCGGCCGGCGGGCGAAGGCGGTCGCCGCGGCCGCGGCCACGGCGTACGTCGGGGGCTACGTCGTCTGCAACGACATCACCGCCCGCGACTGGCAGGGCAACCGGGCCGCCCTCCGACCCGGCGAGCGCGGCGACGGCCAGTGGCTTCGGGCGAAGGGATCGGACACCTTCCTTCCCGTCGGGCCCGTCTTCGTCGACGCCGCCGACATCGCCGACCCCCACGACCTCGCCGTCCGCTCGTGGCGGATCCCAGGCACCGGCCCCGACGCGGGGCGGCCGGTCCCGATGCAGGACGGCTCGACGCGGGACATGATCTTCTCGATCCCCGAGCTCATTGCCTTCATCAGCGCCGTCATCACCCTCGAGCCGGGCGACCTCATCGTCACCGGCACCCCGGCTGGCGTCGGGGTCTTCCGGAACCCACCGATCTTCCTCGAGCCGGGCGACCAGGTGAAAGTGAGCGTCGAGGGGATCGGCTCGGTGACGAACCCGATCGTTGCCGCGAGGACGACGGTCGACGAGGATCGCCCGGTCGAGCCATGAGCCCCACCGGCGGCCGGCCAGGGACGATGCTCGCCCTCGTCAAAGCCGCCCCCGGCCCCGGCCTCGAGCTCCGCGAGGTCCCGATCCCGCAGATCGGCATCAACGACGTCCTCATCCGGGTCCGCAAGACCGGCATCTGCGGCACCGACCTCCACATCGAAGCCTGGGACCCCTGGGCCGCCCGAACCGTCCGGCCGCCCCTCATCGTCGGCCACGAGTTCGTCGGCGAGATCGTCGAGGTCGGGGCCAACGTCACCGATTTCCGCCCCGGCGACCTCGTCTCGGGGGAAGGCCACGTCGTCTGCGGCCGCTGCCGCCACTGCCTCGCCGGGCGTCGCCACCTCTGCGCCCACACCATCGGCCTTGGGGTCGGTCGGGACGGCGCCTTCGCCGAGTACGTCGCCCTGCCGATGACGAACGTCTGGCACCACTGGCCCGGGATCGACGAAGAGGTCGCGGCCATCTTCGACCCCTTCGGCAACGCCGTCCACACGGCCCTCGCCTTCCCTGTCCTCGGCGAGGACGTCCTCGTCACCGGCGCCGGGCCGATCGGCCTCATGGCGACCGCCGTCGTCCGCCACGCCGGCGCTCGCTTCGTCGTCGTCGCAGAGCCGAACCCATACCGCCGGGCCATCGCCGCCCGGATGGGGGCGGACGTCGTCGTCGATCCTCGCGAGCGGGACCTCCACGACGTCCAGCGGGAGCTCGGGATGGTCGAGGGCTTCGACGTCGTCCTCGAGATGTCCGGCAACCCCGACGCCTTCCGGACCGCTCTCGCGAACAGCGCCCACGGGGCCGGGATGGCGATCCTCGGGATCCCGACGGAGGAGCTCTCCATCGATCTCTCGGAGATCATCTTCAAGATGCTCACCCTCAAGGGCATCTACGGCCGCGAGATGTACGAGACGTGGTACAAGATGACCGTCATGCTCCAGTCAGGGCTCGACATCCGGCCGGCGATCACCCACCGCTTCAGCGCCCGCGACTACGCCACCGCCTTCGCCGTCGCCCGCTCCGGCGAGTCGGGCAAGGTGATCATGGATTGGACGAACCGATGAACGAACGAGCAGCCGATCCGCCGAAGACGGTCCCAAAGCCTCCCCTCGCCTACCTCGAGGCCGAGCT
>JBHORA010000097.1:0-4457 GCA_042408535.1 Chloroflexota bacterium
GGCCGAGGAGCGCCTCGTCGATCTTGCCGTGGGTCTTCTCCATGACCGCCCGGAGATTGAGGGTCGCTGAGAGCTGGGCGAAGTTCAGCATCCAGTGGATCTTCCAGTGGCGGTCGTGGATGTCGATGGCGTCCTCGAGGAGGACGGCGAGCTCCATGAGGGACATCTCGTCCTGGCGGTCGAGGGCGTCCTCGAGATAGGCGAAGTTCCGCTTCATCTCGGGGACGAGGCGCTCGTTCCACCACCGAACGAAGTTCAGGCCGTAGACCGGCAGGACGGCGTTCAAGTAGGTGCCGATCTTGTTCGGGTACTCGGGGTCGATCGGGACGCGGGCCCGCCAGACCGTGTTGTAGCGCTGATCGGTCACGTCGAGGCCGGCCTCGGCGGGGACCGCCGCCGTGTAGAGATAGCCGTTGACGTTCTTGTAGATCCAGTCGGTGGCGAAGGGCGTGCCGAACCGACGGAACATGTGATCGCAGGTCAGCCACCAACCGCCGATGTCCTCGTACATCGGACTCAGCGGATGCGGGCAGTGCAGGTCGTCGTAGACCCAGAAGAGTCGCTTCTCGGCCTCCGACGTCCACTCGATCGGGAACGACTCGTCACCCAGGAACTGGTCGAGGATCTCCTCGTCCATGAGGCCCACTGCTGTGTCCTCCTGCTGCCTCCCGTGCGTGCTGGTACTGCGCTCGGTGACCTCTCACCGGTGTCGCGCTACCAGGGACCATGCGCCACGTCTCTTCCGGCTCTCACCTCCATGGGACGCTGACTCGGATGGCTGGATCGCTGGGGGCCCGCCTCCGGCGGCCGGGTCGCCCCACGGACGCGAGCCGCTTCGGCGGGGCTGCTCCTCGACGGTCGAGGGTCGGCGGAGGAGTCCGGGCTCGGCATCGATGACGATCTCCTACGCTCTGACCCGGTCGGTGGTCGCGCTCACCGTCGTCGTCGCAGCAGCGGGGTTCGGCCCCGGTCGGGGCGAAGGCTCGATAATCGATTAGCGATAGGGTAGTCCCGGCGCGGCCTCGCGTCAAGGATCGCGGCCCAATTCGCCACCGACCGATGGCCCCGAGAGGGGGTCCGGTCGGCCCTCGTGGGCGGTGATCGATCATCGATGATAGGATCGGACCGAGCGAACGTCGGGGCCGGCGCTCGGCGCGCCCGGGACCCGGCGGCGGTGGCAAACCCTCCTGACGAGGTGAGCGCATGGCGACGACCGTTCTCGACAGCCCGCTCCTGCGAATGACGCAGGCGACGCCGACACAGTACTGGAACGACTCCTGCGCGGTCGCCGAGCTCGCCTACGCGGTCGAGCGCGGGGCGACCGGGGCCACCTCGAATCCGAGCATCGTCCTCGAGGTCATGAAGAAGGAGCGCGAGCACTGGGAGCCCCGGGTGCGGCAGCTCGCGGCCGAGAACCCGACCTGGACGGAGGTCGAGCTGACCTGGGCGATCGTCGAGGAGATGGCCGTTCGAGGGGCCGCCGTTCTCGAGCCCGTCTTCGAGCGGATGCGGGGTCGGGCCGGGCGCCTCTCGATCCAGACGAACCCGGCGAACTACCGGAACCCCGAGCGGATGGTCGAGCAGTCGCTCCACTTCCATGCCCTCGCCCCGAACGTCCAGGTGAAGTTCCCGGTCACCTCGGCCGGGCTCGTCGCCATCGAGGAGGCGACGGCCCGCGGTGTGAACATCAACGCCACCGTCAGCTTCACCCTTCCCCAGGCGATCGCCGCCGCGGAAGCCGTCGAGCGCGGTCTCCGTCGCCGGGCGGCAGCCGGCGAGGATGTCTCGACGATGGCCCCCATCGTGACGATCATGATCGGCCGCCTCGACGACTGGATGAAGGTCCTCGTCGAGCGGGACGACCTCGCCGTCCACCCCGATGCGCCGAACTGGGCCGGGATCGCCGTCTTCAAGCGGGCCTACGCCATCTTCCGCGAGCGGGGCTACCGATCGCGGCTCCTGGCCGCCGCCTACCGCCACCGGCTCCACTGGACCGAGCTCGTCGGCGGCGACGTGAGCATGACGATGCCGTACGCCTGGCAGGTCCGCTTCAACAAGAGCGGCATCGATCCCGTGCCTCGGATGGACGAGCCCGTCGATCCCGAGCTCGTCGACGATCTCCTCCGCCGGATCCCCGACTTCCGACGGGCCTACGAGCCGGACGGCATGACCCCGCCCGAGTTCGACACCTTCGGGGCGACGGTCCGGACCCTCCGGACCTTCATCGCCTCCTACCACGACCTCCAGGCCGCGATCCGCGACCTGCTCCTGCCCAACCCCGATCTGCGACCGGCCTAGCGCCGCGTCCCCGTCACCGGTCGCTCCGCTTCGAAGGAGAGAGCGCCATGTCGATCCACGCCCCCGACCAGCCGGCTTCGGTCCTGCCGATCCTCTCCCACTGGATCGGCGGACGCCCGGTCGAGGTCCCGCCCGACGCGACGGGCCCCGTCTACAACCCTGCGACCGGGGAGGTCGTCGCCCGCGTCCCCCGGGGCGGCGCCGAAGAGGTCGAGCGGGCCGTCGCCGCCGCTCGGGCTGCCTTCCCCGGCTGGCGCGACATGCCCCTTATCGCTCGGAGCCAGATCTTCTTTGCCTACCGGGAGCTCGTCTGGCGCCATCGCGAGGAACTCGCCCGGCTCATCACCCGCGACCACGGCAAGACGTACCCCGATGCCCTGGCCGAGGTCCTCCGAGGCCTGGAGACGATCGAGTTTGCCTGTGGTCTGCCGGTTCACCTCGCCGGCCTAAACACGCCGAACGTCTCGACGAACGTCGACGCGTTCACCCTCCGCGGGCCCCTCGGGGTCGTGGCCGCCATCACCCCCTTCAACTTCCCGGCCATGGTCCCGATGTGGATCTACCCGATCGCCCTCGCCTGTGGGAACACCCTCGTCTGGAAGCCCTCCTCCCACACCCCGGGGGCGACCCAGCTCCAGGCCGAGCTCTGGAAGGAGGCCGGGCTGCCCGACGGTGTCTTCAACGTCGTCTACGGCGGTCGCGAAGCCGTGACGGCGATCGTCGAGCACCCCGACATCCGGGCCATCCAGTTCGTCGGCTCGACGGCCGTCGGCCGCTACGTCTACGAGACCGGAACCCGACTCGGGAAGCGGGTTGGGGCCTTCACCTCGGCCAAGAATGCCATGATCGTCCTCCCCGACGCCGACATGGAGCTGACCGCTGACGCGGCCGTCGCCTCGGGCTACGGCTCGGCTGGCGAGCGGTGCATGGCCCAGACCCTCGTCATCGCCGTCGGCGACGCCGGCGAGCGGCTCCGGCCGCTCATCCTGGAGCGGATCGCCCGCCTCAAGATCGGGCCCGGCATGGAGCCCGGGGTCGACATGGGCCCGATCTACTCGGCCGAGCACCGGGCCTCGATCATCCGCTGGATCGAGACCGGCGTCGCCGAGGGGGCCGAGCTCGTCGTCGACGGGCGGACCTTCCGGCGGCCGGACTACCCGAACGGCTTCTTCCTCGGGGTCACCCTCTTCGACCACGTCCGGCCCGAAATGTCGATCTATCGGGAGGAGATCTTCGGGCCGGTCCTCGGCATCGTCCGGGTCGCGACGTACGACGAGGCGATCGGGCTCGTGAACGGCCACAAGTACGCGAACGGAACGGCGATCTTCACGACCGACGGCGGGGCCGCCCGCCGCTTCAAGCTCGAGGTCGAGGTGCCGATGATCGGGGTGAACATCCCGATCCCCGTCCCGGCCGGATACCTCTCCTTCGGCGGCGCGAAGCAGTCGGCCTTCGGCGACCTGGCGATGCGCGGCGAGGACGGGATCCGCTTCTTCACCCAGCAGAAGATGGTGACCGAGCGGTGGCCGGAGCCCGGCCGCCGGCCGGCCCTCAGCCTCGTCTTCCCGGGCAACGCCTAGCCGGGAGGAGGGAACGTCACGAGCAGTCGGACGAGCGGGCCGGCCACCCGAAAGTGAGCTCAGCCGGCTCGCCCACCAGGAGGTCGGCCCATGATCACCCGCGTCGCCCGATCGGAGGCAGCCCTCGTTCCGTTGCCGGGTCGGGTCTGGCACGACTACCTCGGGCCCCACAACAGCCCGGCCCGGAACGTCTCGATCGGCGTCTCGATCTTCCCGCCGGGCTCCCGTCCCGCCGGCCACGTCCACCCGGCCGAAGAGGAAACGATCTACTGCGCCCGCGGCCGCGGACGGATCGTTACCCCCGACGGCACGGCCGAGCTCGAGCCGGGGGTCGTCGTTCACGTCATGCCGGGGACGCACCATGCGACCGAGTCCGACGGGCCGGAGCCCCTCGAGCTCGTCTGCTTCTTCTCGCCGCCCGTCGCCGCCGGCTCGTACGAACGGCGGCCCACGGAGGGGGTGTCCGCATGAACGATCCCGCGCTCGTCCACGGCGCTCCGCCCGGCGTCGCCCCGACGGCCGGCGCGGCCCCGATCGCAGGCGCCGGTTCGCGACCCGCGGCGCCCGCTCCGGCGAGCG
>JBHORA010000099.1:0-1294 GCA_042408535.1 Chloroflexota bacterium
TCCGGGAACGCCACCGCCGGCCAGCCACGGGCACATGCCAGGTGCAGCACGTGGGCGGCGCGGCGATGGGCGGCGCAGAACGGCTCCACGGCCGGCCCAGCCCCTGCACCGTGTGCGGCGCACCGGCGGTGCGCCGGCCGCCGCCACCGCGGGACACGGCGTTGCGCACGCCGCTCGGGGAAGAACCGGTCGCGCACGGGCCGGCCTTGGAGCCGTTCTGCGCCGCCCATCGCCGCGCCGCCCACGTGCTGCACCTGGCATGTGCCCGTGGCTGGCCGGCGGTGGCGTTCCCGGACGGCACGCGCATCGCCGCCGGCAAAGCGGCCTACCTCGCGGCCGTGCGCGACCGCGGTGATGAGCGCTGGTACTTACGCGTGTTGGTGGAGATCGGTGCCGTGCTCCCGGCTGACCTACGGCCTGCGCCAGCGCCAGCGCCGCCACCAGCACCAGCACGCGGAGGTGTTCCATGACCGTGCCTGCGTCTGACCCGTCCCCGGCCCCTGCCCCCGCCCCTGTGCACGCCCTGGTGCGGCTCTTCTGTCCGCGGCACGGCGGCGTGCAATGGCTGGTGGTGCGGGACCTGCCCACGCCGCCGCCGTCCCCCGACGTGCTCACGGCGGCGGTGGCCGAGCGGGCCCGCTGTGGGGACGTGCCGTTGTGTGCGGACGTGGTGGCGGTGTTTGCGGCGCCGCGGATGCTGCACTGGCGGGAGCTCACGCCGTGGCCCGAGGCCTCGCCCGCGCCGCCCACGCCCCCCGTGGCACCAGCGCCGCCAGCAGCACCAGCGGCATCAGCGGGGACGACAACCGCGACCGCCACGGTCGCTGTCCAGGCCCAGCGACCCATCCCGCCGCGCTTTGCGGCGTCCTGGCTGCCGCCGGGCCGTGCCGAGGCGACGTGGTTTCAACCGTTCGCATCGCGCGTGGGGCGGGACTGGGTGGTCGGCCTGCGCTTCGCCTACGACGCCGTGGTGGTGGCGGAGCTCAAGGAGCTGTTGCGCCAGCTCAAGCCGCGCGTGGTGGACCGGGGCCGGTACGTCTATCACGCCGGCGGGTGGTTGTCGCTGTACCGCTGTTGGTTCGTCGAGCCGATGGCCTGGCCGGACGTGCACCAGCTCTTGGCGCGGCACGGCTACACCGTAAGCGGGCCGGGACCGCACCCGCACCCATGACCAGGGCACGGGGCGGGGGCGCCGGATGTTGTGCGGGACTCGCTGTGTAAGGCCATCTCAGGCTCGGGCCATCGCCGCCCTGCGTGACGGACCGTCTCACGCGTCGATACCGTCTCGCGCCGC
>JBHORA010000103.1:0-1267 GCA_042408535.1 Chloroflexota bacterium
GGACGATCTGGAAGGCGATCCCGCACCGCTCGGCGAGGAAGCGGACCATCTCGGGAGCGGCGGCGATGAAGGCCCGGATCCGGGTGATCGGAACCCGGTCGCCGATGATCGCGGTCAGGTACGTCTCGGCGAGCTCGGGCGAGTCGTAGATCCCGGCCCGCTTCATCAGGTGGTTGTTCGGAACCCAGAGGCCGCCGCCGGAGAGGGCCGTGGAGCCGCCGTAGACCGGCGACTTCTCGACGACGAGGACGTCGAGGCCGTGCTTCTTGGCCGTGAGGGCCGCCGTCAGGCCCGCGGCGCCGGATCCGACGACGACGGCATCGACCGTTACATCCGCTCGCTCCATGTCGCACCTTCCCGAGATTCGACCCGCCGGGCCCCGGGCGCCCGGCCTGACGTTCTGGAGGCTAACGCCGGTCGTCTCGCACCGGCAGCATTGCGGACCTGGTTCCACCCCAGGCCGTCGCCGTTCTGGAGGCTAACGCCGGTCGTCTCGCACCGGCAGGGCCGGTCGGCCCGAAGGTCGCCCGGGCGGGTCTCGGGTTCGCTCCTTCGACCCGTGCTCCGGCGTCCCCTCAGCGACCGGGCTTCGTCGGGAGCTCGACGAAGAACGTCGAGCCGCGGCCCTCTTCCGATTCGACCCAGATCCGCCCGCCGTGGGCCTCGACGATGTGGCGGGCGATGGCGAGTCCGAGCCCGGTTCCCCCGCCCCGACCGCGGCTCCGGTCGACCTTGTAGAAGCGCTCGAAGATCCGGCTCTGGGCCTCCCGCGGGATCCCGACCCCCTCGTCGCGGACGGCGACCCGGACCCCGCCCGGGACGGCCTCGAGGCGGACCTCGACGGGGCCGCCGTCGGGGCTGAACTTGATCGCGTTGTGGAGGAGGTTGACGAGGACCTGGCCGAGGCGTTCGGCGTTCCCGACGACCGGCGGCAGCTCGCCGGCCGCAGGCGTCGTCACCGAGACCCGGATCCCGCTTCGGTCGGCGAAGGGCCGGAGCCGCTCGACGGCCTCCGCCGCCAGGCCGACGAGATCGACCCGCTCGGTCAGGGCGATCGCCCGCCCGGCTTCGATCCTGGCCAGGTCGAGCATCTCGGCGACCATCTGATTGAGGTGTCCGGTCTCGGCCTCGATCTTGGCGACCCGGTCGCGGAGGCGGCCGAGGTCCGGGCCGGGACGCTCGGCCGGGGCGTCGGGGGCTGCGGCCTCCAGATCGCGGGCGAGGGTCTCGGCGAGGAGGCCGATCGTCGTGAGCGGCGTTCGGAGCT
>JBHORA010000104.1:0-6575 GCA_042408535.1 Chloroflexota bacterium
GTCATCGCGACCGCCCTCTACGAGCTCCTGGCCTCGGGGTTCCTGTCGGAGTTCGGCGCGGCGGCCCGATAGCGGCGGCTCGGCGCGGGCACGACCGCACATCCCGCCACGCACCCCGCTCGCCGTCGCCGGCGTGAGCGCCGTTACAGCGCCCCGCACGACCGAGACGGAGACTCCGAGCCTGAACCGTCCAAAGCCAGACGGGAGCCCCGACCATGCACACGCAGTCCATCGACACCGACAACGTCGCCGCCAGCCTCGCCTTCACCCGCCACGTCAGGTGGAGCGCCGTGCTCGGCATCCTCGGGGTCCGCCTCGACCCGCGGGCTCACGACCTCGCCCTGGTATCGTGAGGCGGTGAGCAGGATGCAGAAGCTCGCGACGGCCCTCGTCGGCCTCGTCCTCGTCGTGGCAGCCTGTTCGAGTGGGACCGAGCCCGGTCGGCCGTCGACGACGTCGGCGCCGCCGTCACCGTCGTCAGGGCCGAGCTCGAGCGGACCGAACTCCGGGCAAGGGTCGGCGGCACCGTCGGCGACCCCGTCCGAGGCGTGGCGGACCGCCTCCCTCCGCGACGTCGTCTCCGGCGAGACGTTCCGGATCGACGACCTCAGGGGCAAGGTCGTCGTCCTCGAGACGATGGCGATCTGGTGCGTCAACTGCCGGATCCAGCAACTCGAGGCCCAGGCCGCCCTCGAGCGGGTCGCGTCGCCGGACGTCGTCTACATCAGCCTCGACGTCGACCCGAACGAGCGCGAGGCCGATCTCGCCGAGTACGCCCGGCGCGAGGGGTTCGACTGGCGGTTCGTCGTCGCCTACCCTGAGGTGTCGCGGTCCCTTGCGGCCTCCTTCGGCGAGCAGGTCCTCTCGCCACCGGCGACCCCGCTCGTCATCCTCGGCTCTGACGGCGCGGTCATCGAGACCCACGTCGGGATCAAGAAGGCCGCCGACCTCGTCGCCCTCATCGAGGCGCACCTGCCATGATCGAGGCGACGACCGCCTTCCCCCTCAGCCCTGCGTCGTCGATCCCCAGCCTCACGGCTTCGGAGATGGCTCGGGTCGACGCCCTCGCCACCGAGGAGTTCGGGATCGGCCTCCCCCAGATGATGGAGCAGGCGGGATCGCACCTCACCGAGCTCGTCCGCGCCGAGCTCGGTGGCGACCTGCGAGGCAGGCGCGTCATCGTCGCCGTCGGGCCCGGCAACAACGGCGGCGGCGGCCTGGCGGCGGCTCGCCACCTCGTCAACCGCGGCGCCTCGGTCCGGGTCATCCTCGCCCAGCCCGTCAACCGACTCGGCGAGGCCGGACGACAGCAGCTGGCGACGCTCCTCCAGATGGCGGTCGACTGCTGCGTTGCCCTCTACGACGTGCCCGACGAGGAGATCGAGCGGGAGTTCGCGACCGCCGACGCCGTCGTCGACGCCATCCTCGGCTACGGCGCCGCCGGACCGCCCCGCGACGGCGCCCAGTGGCTCGTCGAGCGGTTGGCGCGGGCGTCCGTTCCGGTGTTCAGCCTCGATCTCCCGTCAGGGATCGATGCCGACAGCGGTGAGGCTCCCGGCGCCGCCGTCACCGCCTCCGCGACCCTCACCCTCGCCCTGCCGAAGCCCGGGCTCTTCCGGGCCACTGGCCGCGAACGAGCCGGCCGCGTCTACCTCGCCGACATCGGGATCCCCGGGGCGCTCTATCGGCGGCTCGGTCTCGAGGTCGGCGTGCCCTTTGCCCTGGGCCGGATCGTCCGCCTCGAGGCCGACGGATGAGGCCAGCGCCCTCGTCCACCGAGCGCCGTTCACTCTCCGAGAAGCTCGGACTCCTCCGCGAGCTGGAGCTGTTCAGCGGCCTCTCGGACGCCGACATCGAGGCCATCGGCCACGCGACGACAATGACCCGCTGCCGTCCCGGGCAGCTCATCCTCTCCCCCGACGATCCGCCCGACCGGATCCACATCATCAAGCGGGGCAAGGTCCGCGTCTACCGGGTCAGCCCGACCGGCAAGCAGCTCACCCTCGACATCTACGAGGCGGGCACGATCCTTGGCGACATGCGGCTCCTGGGCCAGGACCGGATGCCCGAGGCCTACGCCGAGACAATCGATGCCGCGGTCATCTGCACGATCACGCCGGATCAGTTGCGTCGGCTCATCGAGCGCTACCCGATCATCGGCGTCAACATCATCACCTTCCTCTCGCGTCGGCTCCAGGAAGCCGAGCGCGAGCTCGAGGCGATGGCCTATCAGCGGGTCGGCCAGCGGCTCGCCCGCAAGCTCCTCGACCTGGCCCAACGCTTCGGGGTGGGGACGCTCCGCGGGACGCTCATCCAGGCTCGGCTCACCCAGCAGGAGCTGGCCGAGATGATCGGGACGACCCGCGAGACCCTCGCCCACACCCTCTCCGACTTCAAGCGGCGCGGGCTGCTCGACACGTCGCAGCACAAGGTCCTCATCCGCGACGCCGAGCGCCTGGCCAGGCTCGCCGAGACGGGCGACGACTAGCGCGATGCGGCCCGCGGGATCGCAACCGCCTCCGGCCGACCGCCCCGCGCCCGGTCCGGGGCAGGAGTCGGTCTGGGACTATCCGCGACCGCCGCGAGTCGAGCCGGTTCCCGAGCGCATCCGGGTCCTCGTCGGGGGGATCACGATCGCCGACTCGACCCGGGCCGTGCGGGTCCTCGAAACGGGGGGTCCGCCGGTCTACTACCTGCCGCCGTCGGATGTCCGGCGAGAACTCCTCCGGCCGAGCCCGCGGGTGACGGTCTGCGAGTGGAGGGGGCGCGCGGTCTACTCCACGCTCGAGCTCCCGGGCCGAGTGGTTCCAAACATCGCCTGGTCGTACCCGGACCCATCCCCCGGCTACGAGGCGATCCGCGATCACCTCGCCTTCTACGCGGGTCTCGTCGACGAGGCCTGGGTCGGCGACGAGCGGGCCACCCCCCAACCCGGCGGCTACTACGGCGGCTGGATCACCTCGAAGATCGTCGGGCCGTTCAAGGGCGAGCCCGGGACGTCCGGCTGGTAACCCACCTCGACCTGACACCGCCGCTTCACGGGAGACTCCACAGGAAGAGGAACATGGAGCAGTTCGATTTCGTCATCATCGGCGCCGGAGCGGCCGGCGAGGCCGCCGCCCACGAGGCCCGCCGGCTCGGAGCGAGCGTCGCCGTCGTCGACCGCGAGCTCTTCGGCGGCTCCTGCCCCTTCTGGGCCTGCATGCCCTCGAAGACGCTCCTCCATGCCGCCGGCATCCACGCCGTCGGCGGCGACTACCCGTGGCCCCGGGCCTCGGACCGGCGCGACTACATGATCAACCGCCAGGGCCGCGCCTGGCCCGACGACGGCGGCCACGTCCGCGCCCTCGAGGCGGCCGGCGCCGAGGTCCTTCGGGGTACGGCTCGCCTGACGGGACCTGGGCGGGTGTCAGTCGATCTGGCCGGCGGCGGCAGGCGGCAGCTCGCGGGTCGCTTCGTCGTCATCGCCGTCGGCAGCCATGCGACGATCCCAGATCTGGCGGGTCTCGAGGCGATCGAGCCGTGGACGAACCGTCAGGCGACGACAACCCGGGACCTGCCGGAGAGTCTGGCGATCCTCGGCGGAGGACCGACGGGCGTCGAGCTCGCCCAGGTCTTTGCCCGCTACGGGGTCCCGGTACGACTCGTCCACTCGGAGGCGCGCCTGAACCACCGCGACCACCCGAGGAGCTCCGAGGTCCTCGCTCGGGCGCTGCGAGCCGACGGGGTCGACCTCCATCTCGGCACGCGCGCCGAGCGGATCGAGCCGCGAGGGGGCGCCGGTGGCGCCCACCGGATCCACCTCGCCGACGGCTCGAGCGTCGACGGCCACGAGATCCTCTTCGCCATCGGGCGGACCGCGCCCCTGGCCGGGCTCGGGCTCGAGTCGATCGGCGTCAGTCTCCAGGATGGCCGCCTCACGCCGGACGATCGCCTCCGGATCGCCGAGAACACCTTCGTCGTCGGCGACCCGGCCGGGCCCGAGATGCACACCCACCTTGCCCACTACCAGGGTGAGCTGGTCGTCCACATCGCCCTCGGGGAGGACGTCCGGCCCGATTACCGAGCGATCCCACGGGCCCTCTACACCGACCCCGAGACGGCCGGCGTCGGGCTTCAACTCGAGCAGGCACGAGATCGCGGGATCGACGCCTTCGAGAAGACGACTGATCTCGCGACGAGCGCCAAGGGCTACATCGCCGAGTCCTTCGGCCACGCGACGATCGTCGTCGATCGGGCGACGCGGACCCTCGTCGGCGCCTTCCTCGCCGGGCCGGGCGCCTCGGAGGCGATCCACCTGGCCGTCCTCGCCGTCAAGACCCGCACGCCGATCGACGTCCTTGCCGACACGATCACGGCCTTCCCAACCACGGCTCGAGTCATGGGCGGACTCTTCGTCGAGGCAGCCCGCGAGCTCCGACAGTAGCGAGGCGAGGGCGTCCGGAGGCGCGCCCGGGCAGGTCCTCCGCGACCGCCGGGTGCCGAGCCGGCGAAGAGCCGAACCGGTGGCTTCGCCCGAGCGAAGAGCTGGACGCTTCGCCTGAAGGGATCGGCTATCCTTTCGGCCGGCGAGCCGACATAGCTCAGCGGTAGAGCAGCTGTTTCGTAAACAGCAGGTCCTCGGTTCGAATCCGAGTGTCGGCTCCATCCATTTCCCCCAGGTCTGCCCTCACGGCGGGGTCGCCTGCCCCCTCAGCCGGGTTTCGCCCATCGGGCTCCGGCCCTGTCCCCTGTCGCGGCTCCGCCACGCTGTTCGGCCGCGCCGTCTCCTCGATGCCATTCAGTCCCACAAATCGATGAGCGGGAGGCCGTGCCGGCCGAGCGCCTCGTTCTCGGGTGCTTCGCTGCGGACGCTGACCAGCCGTCGCGCCGCTCCGGGCCACAGGTGATTGACGTTCTGCCAGAATGGCACCAGAATGGCGACATGACTCCCCACCCCACGACCCGGCGCCGGCACCGTCTCAGCGCCGACGTCCCAGAGTCAACCGAGCGACACGTTCGAGAGATCGCGGCGCGGTACTACCGGGGCGTCCTCGGCGATGCGGTGACGAGCGGCCTCGAGATTCTTCGCTGGGTCGTCGATGCCCTCCAGCGGGGGAAGCGGGTCGTTGCGGTGGATCCGGCCGATCTCCCCGGGGCGTACGCGGAACCTGTCCTCCCCGGGCTACCTCGCCCCGAAGCCGAGTGGGTCTGGCTCGTCCGTCGCGATCACCCGTGGCGGCGCCAGCTCTGGATCAAGGGTCGACATCTGACGGCCGGCGATCTGGCCCGAACGATCGAGATCGAAGGCTGGACGCCGGAACGGGCCGCCGACGAGTACGGGCTCCCCCTCGACGCGGTCATCGAAGCGCTGCGCTACGCGGAGACCGCGAGCGAGCTCATCGAGGCCGAGGAGGCCGAGAACCGGATCGTCGCCCGCCAGCACGAGCGGCCTGGTGCGACTGTGCCTTGACGAGAACCTCCGCAGCAAGGAGCTGCGGAGCCGCCTTCTCGCCGCCGGCCACGAGCTCGTCGAGCCAGATCTTGGAAGCAGCGATCCGGAGGTCTGGGCCGTTGCCCAGGCACACCGGGCCGCCGTCCTGACCGGGAACGCCGTCGACTTCGTGCCCCTCGCTGAAGCCTCGGTCGAGCACGCGGGCCTCCTCCTCGTCTACCGCGAGAGCGACCGGCGTCGGGACATGACCGCGGCGGACGTCGTGACCGCCCTCGGCCGGGTCGAGGCAGCCTATGCCGGGGTGATCCACGGGCAGATCGTCGTCCTCAATCGGTTACGTCGGTGAGCTTCGGGTCGGCCGACGGGCCGCGGACGCGACCTCGACGGGCCCGCGCCGGTACCCGACGAGCCGATGACGCCAGTCGACCGCCAGGGTGACGCGCCGGCTCAGGCGATGGCCGGTTCGGCGGTTTCGGCGACGGCCTCGGCAGCCTCGGCGACTTCGCAGATCCCGGGCCCGACGGCCGCCTCGGCCTTCGCCGCCCGCTCCGCGTCGAGGGCAGCCTTGAGCTCCGGATAGGCCTCCGAGAGACAGCACGGACAGCTCTCGTACCAGCGTCGGATCCCCTCGTCGATGACCGGAAGGTCCGTGGAACCGGCCTGAGCGGCGACGGGCCCCGCGCCGACCGCTTCCGGCTCGTCCGCCCCCGGTGCATTCGACTGCGTCGCCTCGGCCTTCGCCGCGTAGAGGTCGGGCTCCTCCTCGAAGGCGCGTCGACAGCCCGGGCGGCAGAAGGCGTAGGTCCGACTCCGGTAGTCGACGGTGAGGCCTCCTGCCTCGGCCCTGGCAACGTCGACGACCATCCCGCAAACGGGGTCGACGACACGCTCGGGATGAGATCCGCTCACGCGCTTCCTCCTTCATTCAGGGGATCGTCGGCCTCTTCGTTTCAGATCGCGCCCCAGGCTGCCCCGGCCCGCCGAGGGCCGCGGTTGGGCGACCAGCATGCCGAGATCCGTCGGCCACGCTCCTGGCGAGAGACCGGCTCCGTCGCCAGATCCTCACCGCGGCCGAAGCCGTCTGGGAGCGAGCCACGGCCGAGGGGATCACGCCCCGCCTCGCCGCTCACGCCATCGCCGT
>JBHORA010000106.1:0-1012 GCA_042408535.1 Chloroflexota bacterium
CTCCGCCGGTGCCCGTCCTCCGCCGTGCCTCGTCCTACGGAAAGCGCCAGAGGATGGAGCCCGTGTAGCAGTGGCCGAGATAGCGGCAGAGCCCGCCAGTGAGATCCCACTGGCGACCGGAGACGTAGGGGCCGCGATCGACGACGGGGACCGTCACCGTTCGCCCGTTGGCCGGATTGCGGAAGGTGACGAGGGTCCCGCACGGGAGGGTTCGGTGGGCGACACCGCGCAGGGTTTCGGTCAGCGTATAGCCGCACGCCGTCCGTCGTCCGTAGAAGCCGGGGCCGTACCAGCTGACGTCCCGGTCGAGGCGCCAGATGGTCTTGACGATCGAGCCGAGGCGAGCTGTCGGGCTCGGGATCTGGGGGCGCTCCACCGTCGGGGACGGCTCGACAGCTGGCTCACGGAGCTCCGCGGCCGGTTCGACCGTCCCGGCGGCACGATGCGCCGGATCGAGGGTGAACTGGGACACCGTCCCGGGCGCGGGCACATCGACGGCGACGGCCCGAAAGAGATCGGCAGCGATGGCCGGCGATCCCGCTGGGGTTCGGGAGCCGACCGGACCCGGGACGGCGACCGAGGTCGCCACGAGGATGCCGAGCAGCCAGGCGGCGACCGTACGTCGTGGTCGCACGTCGGCGGCATGATACACGAGTCTGTCATGCGCGCAAGTCTCATACCGATGCTGGAAGTTGCAGCGCGGCCTTGCGCGCCGCGGCACCCAACGGGGACCCCCCGGGATCCTGCCCTCTGACGCTTCTCGTCTACTCGTCCTGGGAGTGAGCCCACGTCAGCGAGGGCCCGGGCCTCGGCGGCCGCCCGCCGACTCTTCTCATTTACTCGTCCTGCGAGTGAATCACCGAGCGGGCCGGCGATCTTCCACGTCCCGGCAGCGTCGGCCGAGCACGGCCGAGCACGGGGGGTCGGCTTCGGCGGGGTTCGGTGTGCCGCGGTACTCGCCGGAGGCGTAAACCGGAAGAACGGTCGTGCAGCTCACTCGCAGGGCGAGTAT
>JBHORA010000111.1:0-5735 GCA_042408535.1 Chloroflexota bacterium
CTCGGCCGTCGGGTTCGCCACGTAGACCACGGTTCGCCGGGAATCCTTCGTGTCGCGGTGAACCGCGACGTCGAGGCGCGGGTCATTTCGGCGGAAGCGGACGAGGTCGGCACCGCCCGCTAGCGCCTCGATGGCGGCCCCGACGTCAGTCGGGTGGTCGAGGCGGGCGATCGCGCCGTCGCCGAGCCGGTACGCCTCGCCAATCGTCCGGTCACCCACGACGAGGGCCGTCCGCTCGGCTCCGGCCAGAGCCGTAGCGAGCGTCGTGTCGGGTGCCATGTCGAGGCCGAGGCTCGGGATCTTCGGCCCGAGCACGACCGTCCCGCCCGCGGTGGCGTAGGCGACCAGCGCCCGGGCGATCCCGGCGTCCAGGTAGTCGTAGGTGCAGAGGACGAGGACCCGGAACCGCTCCCAGCGGTCTGGCCGAAGGGCCGTGTCGGAGAGCAGGAAGGCAAGACCACTGTCGCTAAGGGCGTGATAGGCGCCGTTGAACCAATCAGCCTTGGCGAGCTGAATCGGCTGCTCGAAGCCGAGCGTCTCTTCCGCGACGGTCATGAAGGTCGGATACTCAGAGAAGCCGCTGGGCGTCTCCAAGAAGTCTCCCGGGAAGGAGACGAGCACACTCGCTGCCTCGAGGCGGTCGTAGTCGCGATTGGCCAGCAGGAGGACATCGGCTGCCCGCCGGAGATCGACGAAGCGGTGCTCCACGGCCATCTCATTCGCGCGTCGGAACATCGCGTAGTGGGTTGGGCGGATCCGGCCATCCCGACGGACTGGTGAGTCGAGCCAGCGATCGCGCTCGACGATCATGTAGCGGCTGAAGCCCTTGATCCCGTGCATGAGCCCAGCCTTCGTCACGAACTCCTCGTCACGGAGATCGCCGGGGTGGAGGTACCAGGGCCAGACGCCCGAGATGAACTCGGGCACGTACGGGAAGCGGCTCGTCCCGACGACATACGAGACGATCGTCTTGACGTGCTCGTAGAGCTCCTTCCGGGAGTAGATGTCGAAACCAACGTAGTCGAGCTTCTCTTCGAGACCGGGCAGGTCGAAGGGCGTCGTGAACCCGCTCACCGCCCCGCCAGGCCCGAGGGGGTGCGGATAGTTGTGGAAGAGGGCGATCTGGTCGAGACCGCGCTCGCGGAGCATCCCTGCGAGGCGGGCCATGGCATCGACAAGGTACCGCTCACGGTAGGCGATCCAGTCGGTGTAGTAGGGGATCTGCCGTCGATCGGTCGCCTCGAACCGGCGCGGTGGATCGATCGCCTCGAAGGACGGGTACGTCGTCCCGTAGACACGGTTCAGGACGGCGAGGGAGCCGTACTTTTCTTCGAGGAAGGCCCGGTAGCGGGCGATCGCGGTCGGGTGGTAGTCGGCGGCGTACGCGTTGACGTGGAAGAAGAAGGCCATTTCGTTGTCGACCTGGGCCGCGAGGAGCCGCCCGTTCGGGACGGCGTGCTTGGCCAGGATCGGGCAGATGGCGTCGTACCAGAGCGCCGTCTCCGCGTAGAACTTGTCCGAGGCGTAGGCGAGGGCGGGGATCGGCCGCGGAACCTGCGTCAGGACCGCCTTCGTCCCTCGGGCGTTCAGCGCGTGCAACTCGGGGTCCTCGAGGATCCGCCGTGGGTAGCCGAACCACGTCATCTCGGAGTTGATCTGCGGACCGGGGCGGACGACGATGTTGAAGCCCTTCTCCTCGCAGAGGCTGAGGAAGGCGTCGATGTCGGTCCTCGGATCGACCTGCCCGAAGTCGAAGCGCCCCCGTTCCAGCTCGTGCGCCTCCCAGGGGATGTAGATCGAGATCGTGTCGAAGGCCATCCCCTTGACCCTGTCGAGGATGTCGCCCCACTTGTCCCGATCGAGCCGCCAGTAGTGGACGGCTCCGGCGTAGACGGTCGTCGTCTGGCCGGCGACCCGAAGTTCGTGGTCGCCGGCGATAACGAGTCGGCTCGTGGTCTTGGCCTGGCTCTCCATGTCTGTCCTCCAAGAGCCTCGACGGCGCCCTTCAGCGCCGCCGAGATAGCGCCACGGCGAGCACGATGACGGCGCCGCGGACGATCATCTGTTGGCTCGACTGCAGGCCCATCAGAATGAGCCCGTTGTTGATAAGGCCGATCATGAGTGAGCCGAGGAGCGATCCAACGACCGTCGCTCGGCCGCCAAAGAGACTCGTGCCGCCGAGGATGACGGCGGCGATGACCGAGAGCTCGTCGCCCTCCCCGAACTGGAAGCGGCCGGAGTGGAGGCGCCCGGCGTAGAGCATCCCGCCCAGAGCCGCAACGGCCCCGTTGACGAGGAGCACGAGGAACACGATCTGCCGGATGTCGATGCCACTGAACCGAGCGGCGACGGCGTTGCCGCCCGTCGCCAGGACGCGCCTGCCGTACGGTGTCTTGCGGAGGACGACATGCCCGACGGCGACGGCCACGAGGGTCCAGACGGCGAGGGAGGGAATGGGACCGAAGTCGCCCGAGCCGAAGAGGTAGGTGTACGTGTCGTTCGAGATAGGTTGTGGTGCCGTGTCGGTCACCCACATCGCTGTTCCGCGCGCGATGCCGAGCATGCCGAGGGTGACGAGAAAGGACGGGATGCCGACGTAGGCGACGAGGGCGCCGTTGATGCCGCCAACGAGGAGGCCGGTGAGCAGGCCGATACCGATCCCCGGGAGGAGGCCGAAGGCAGCGATCGCCATGGCCGTCGTCACGGAGGCGAGGCCCGCGACGGCGCCCACTGAGAGGTCGATCTGGGCTGCCCCGATGACGAAGGTCATGGCGACGGCCATGACCGAGATCGAGGCAGTCTGCCGGAAGACGTTCAGGAGATTGTTCGGGCTGAGGAAACCCTTGTCCGCGAGGGTAACGGCGAAAAAGAGGAAGATGACGACGAAGCCGAAGTAGATGACGTACTGGCGCCAGTCGAAGCCCACCGGAAGCCACAGTCGACGGGACGGCCGGATTGGGGCTAGTCTGGGGCGCTCGTCGGTCATGCCGCCACCCCCTGGACGCGGTGGTGGAGCTCCTCCTCGGACGTGATCGTCGTCCGCGCGAGCTCCTCGTCGATCCGTCCGTGCCGCATGATGAGGACACGGTCGGCGGCCGCTAGAAGCTCGGGCAGCTCCGACGAGATGAACAGGATGGCCCGGCCCTCGTTCGCCAGCCGGCGGATGAGCTGGACGATCTCCTGCTTCGTCCCGATGTCGACGCCGGCCGTCGGCTCGTCCATGAGGAGGATCTGCGGCTCGGTCGCCAGCCACTTGGCGATGACGACCTTCTGCTGGTTGCCTCCCGACAGACTACGGACTGGCTGGCCGAGGGAGCGGGCCTTGATCTGAAGCCGCGCGCGGAAGTCCTCGCAGACCCGGTCACCGCGCCCGTCGTCGACGATCCCGGCGCGGGTGAGGCGGGACAGGATTGGCACGAGCAGGTTCTCCCGAATCGAGTGGTCGACGACGAGACCCTGCCCGGCGCGGTCCTCCGGAATGAGCCCGATCCCGGCTGCCATCGCGGCCTCCGGGTCACCTGGCCGAACCGGTCGACCCCTTACGAGGACCTCGCCGGAATCGGGCCGGTCGATTCCGAAGATCGCCCGGACGAGCTCTGTTCGGCCACTCCCCATAAGGCCCGCCAACCCCACGATCTCGCCGCGGCGGAGGACGAAGGAAACACCTCGCAGGCGGGGCTCCCGAACGAGGTTCCGAACCTCAAGGAGGACCTCCCCTGCCTCGACATGACCAGGCGCTCGGCCGTTCGTCGCAGCGACGTACGGACGGCCGACGATGGCGTTGATGATCTCCTCCATCGTTGCCTGCGCCGTCGGGACAGTCAGGACGCGCACCCCGTCCCGCAGGACGGTGATCCGGTTGGAGATCTCGAAGACCTCCTCCATCCGGTGGGAGATGTAGACGATGGCGATCCCCCGTTCCCTGAGGCGACGCATGAGGCTGAAGAGCTGCTCGGTCTCCGAGCGGCCTAGGGACGAGGTCGGCTCGTCCATGATGAGGATCCGGGCGTTCTGGGCGAGGGCCTTCGCGATCTCGGTCAGCTGCCGAAGGGCCATCGGTAGCTCGCCGAGATCCGCTCGAGGGTCGATGTCGATCCCGAGCTCGGCGAAGAGGGCGCGAGTCCGATTCTCGGCGTCGCGGTCGTCGATGAAGCCCAGACCGTCCCGCGGCTCCCGGGTGAGGAACACGTTCTGGGCGACGGTCAGGGTCGGGACGAGGCTGAGTTCCTGGAAGATCATTGCCACGCCCGCCGCGCGCGCGTCGCGGCTGGAGTGGAACGCCACCGTACGACCGGCGATCTCGATCACGCCCTCGTCGGGCGCATGAACGCCTTCGAGGATCTTCATGAGGGTCGACTTGCCGGCGCCGTTGCCGCCGACGAGGGCGTGGATCTCGCCGCCGGCCACCTCGAAGTCGACTCTGTCGAGGACGCGAACCCCGTTGAACGCCTTTGAGATGCCGCGCATCCGAACCGCCGTCTCAGGCATGGTTGGCCTCTTGGTCGCGCGCGGATGCGTCGTCGTGCTCCCGGCGTCTTGCGTCGACCGGCCGGGGCCGGGTCCTTGGCCACATTGCTCGGAACATGCCGGCCGTGCCTCCCAAGCGGATGCTGGGCACGTCGGTCGGGGCCTATCCCAGGATCGACCCCGACCGACGTGCAGGTTACCGGAGCTGGATGCCCTTACTGTTGGGCTGCCTGGGCAAGATCGGCCGGAGGATCGGCGTGGTAGACGGTCCGCCAGGCGTCGAGGACGTTCCCCTTCTTCACCGGCAGAGCCGGCAAGGCGACGTACGGCGGCGCCTGCTTACCGAGGAGACCGTACCCGGCAAGCTTCGCCTCATTGACACCCTGGTCGAACGGCCGCTGGGCTCCGAGGCCGTAGACGAACTCGCCCTTGGCGATGAGGATCGCGACGTTCAGTCCGAGGTCGATGGTCGTGATCACGAGGTCTGTTCGGTTCGCCGTTCGCGCCGCAGCGACGACACCCTCCGCGGGAACGTCCCAGACGGCCCAGATGCCATTCAGATCAGGATGCTTCGTGAGCATCGCCGAAGCGGCCTTTTCGGCATCGCCAGTGAAGTCCGGGCCAGTGATCCCCTGCTCCTCGACGATCTCGATGTCGGGGTAGTTCTCCTGGAGGGTCTGCTTCACGGCGTCGTAGCGCTGCCTGGTCACGAAGAAGTCCGCCTCGTGGTAGATGAGACCGACCTTCCCAGTGCAGTTGAGCGCTTCCGCCATGAGGTGCGCCGCCGCAACACCGTTCCCGAAGTTGTCCGCCGAGACGGCCGCGACGTAGTCGACCCCGGCGGTCATGTCGTTCGGGACGTTGTCCATGAAGACGATCTTGACCCCCTGTTGGGCGGCCTTCTTGTATGCCGCGGCGGTCGCGACCGGGTCGGTCGGGATGGAGACGATGATGTCCGGGTTCCGAGCGAGGACAGTCTCGATGTCGGAGACCTGCTTTTCGGGGCGGAAGTTCGCGTCCGTCGTCGCGATCACCTCGATCCCCATCTCGCCGAACTGCTGCTTTAGCCCGGCGATCTGGGCCTGCGACCAGTCATTGCCCCCATAGTGCATGACAATGGCGGCGGTCGGCTTCATCGCCCTGATCTGGTCGAGCTCAGACGCGCTCAGGGTGACCTCGTCGGGCGAGGCCGGCGATTCGCCGCGTGGTCCCTTACTCATGACCTGCCCGGCAAGGCCCTCCAGCGCGGCACCGGGGTTGCAGGCCGC
>JBHORA010000112.1:0-12816 GCA_042408535.1 Chloroflexota bacterium
TCGGCCGTCAGCGGACGAGTTTGCCGGTCCGGACGGTCGCCGCCCGGTAGACGTCGCCTGGGAGACCGCGGCTCGAGATCTCGTTGGCGACGGCCATGACGTCGAACTCAGCCCGCTTGATCTCGGCCCGAACCTCGTCGCCATCGAGGGTGACGATGGCGTACGACGCCGTCGGGTTGCCGTCGAAGACGTAGCCCGCCGAGCCGTCGTTCACGATCCACCGCCAGCCGAAGTCGCGGACCTCGGGGATGTGGGTGTGGCCGCAGCAGATGATCCGGGCGTCGGTCCGGCTGATCCGGTCGAGGATGGCCGCCGCGTCGAGGTCGGTCCCGAGGCCGGCGGTCTGGGAGCCGGGCGAGGCGTGGCAGAGGAGGACGAGGGTCTCGTCGACCCGGAGGCGGCGCTCGGCTGGGAGGCGACGGAGCCACTCGAGGCGCTCCTCGCCGAGCTCGTCGTGGGCCCACTCGGCGGCGATCCGGAACGACTCGGGCACGCCATCGGTGAACCAGGGGAAGGCGGCGGCGAAGTCGAAGTCGGCGACGGCGATGTCGGTGTTGCCCTGGACAACGAGGGCGCCGTTCGCCTCGAGCTCGCGGACGGCGTCGATGGTGGCGGCCGGCTGGGGGCCGTTGAGGGCGTAGTCGCCGGCGACGAGGACCACGTCGGGGGCCTCTGTGGCGAGGGCGGCTCGGACGGCCTCGAGGGCGCGGATGTTGCCGTGGATGTCGGAGAGGACGGCGAGTTTCGTGGTCATGGGCATCAATTCTGCCCGACGGCCGGCCCCGGGACGGGTCGGCAGTGGAGCGACCGGCAGCGACCGACCGTCGGGCGTGCCACCGGCACGCCTGCGCCGCGGGTGCTGGTCCACGTCGGGCGCCCGTCGACCGGCCGCGGCCGCCGGTGTTTCGGCCGGAGCCGCGTTCCGGGGGTGCTGATCCACGTCGGGCGCCCGTCGACCGGCCCCCTTGCCGAGGACCGACGCGACGACGCAATCGAGGTCACCGCAGCACGCCCTCCGGCGGGATGATGAAGCTGAGCGTCGCCTCGCAGGCGACCTCACCGCCCACGCTCGCCACGCCGCGTCCCCGGCCGAAGCGGCTCCCGAGCTTCTCCATCGTCACCTCGAGTCGGAGGACGTCACCCGGGACGACCACCCGCTTGAAGCGGCACTCGTCGATGCCGGCGAAGAGGCCGATCCGGTCGCCGAAGCCGGGCTGCTTGGCGACGTAGACGGCCATCGTCTGGGCGAGTGCTTCCACCTGGAGAACGCCAGGCATGACCGGGAGGCCGGGGAAGTGGCCGCCGAAGAACCACTCCGTGGCGGTCACGGCCTTCTCGCCGACGATTCGCTTCGCCTCGGGGTCGTATTCGACGATCCGGTCGACGAGGAGGAAGGGCCAGCGGTGGGGGATGAGTGCTTCGATCTCGCGGGTCGTGTGGACGACCGCGGGTCGCGCTGCCTGCTCGCTGGCACCCTCCCTCGTTCGCTCCGTCGCTTCGGTCACCGTCGCCTCCGTCGTCGTCAGTGCTCGTTCGCCGCTCGGGTCGTTCGCCGCACGGTCATTCGCCCCACGGGTCGTTCGCCGCTCGGGTCGTCTCGCCACGGGTAGTCTCGCCCATCGTCCCCCCGGCTCGCTCGGCATCATGTGCAGTCATGCACGGGAGCCCCCTCGCGCCGCCGGGATGCGGTGTCGCGCCGCTGGGAAGCGCGTCGCGCACGCGTCGCCCCGTGATTCTCGCCAGCCGAAGCGCCCTCGCGCCGCTGGGATGCGGTGTCGCGCCGCCGCCGCGAGCGGACTCAAGGGGGGAGCCCCGTGGCCGCGGCGGATATGCCCCGAGCGGACTCACAGGAGACCCCCATGGCCCGGGCGGGGCCAGAGCGGACTCACGCCGAGCGAGCAGCGGCGGCCAGGAAGGCCGTCGCACCGACCCGGTCGAGGAGGTTCGTCGTCATCCGGCCCTCGAGGAAGACCGGGTTCCGGAGGAGTGCCCGGAGAAGCCCGACGTTCGTCGGTAGCCCCTCGACGACGAGCTCATCGAGAGCGACCCGCCCCCGGGCGATCGCCTCCTCCCGAGTCTGACCCCAGACGATGAGCTTGCCAAGGAGCGAGTCGTAGTACGGCGGCACTTCGTAACCGGCGTAGAGGTGTGAGTCGAGGCGGACCCATGGCCCACCCGGCGCTCGAAACGCCTCCACGACGCCCGCCGCCGGACGGAAGTCGTGGTCTGGATCCTCGGCGGCAACCCGGAACTCGATCGCGTGGCCATGGAGAGCGACGTCCTCCTGTCGGAATGGGAGCGGCTCTCCGGCGGCGAGTCGAAGCTGGAGCTCGACGATGTCGATCCCGCTCAGGAGTTCCGTCACCGGATGCTCGACCTGGATCCGGCAGTTGATCTCGATGAAGTAGAAGTTCCCGTCGCGATCGAGGAGGAACTCCAGGGTGCCGACGTTCTCGTAACCCGCCGCAACGATCGCCCGGATCGCCCGATCGCAGAGCTCTGCCCGGGTGGCGTCGTCAAGGGCCGGCGATGGCGCCTCTTCGACGATCTTCTGGTGGCGCCGCTGGACCGAGCAATCGCGCTCGCCGAGGTGGACGCCGTTGCCGTACCGATCGACGGCGATCTGGACCTCGACGTGGCGGTTCTCGTCGAGCCAGCGCTCGAGGTAGAGGCTGTCGTCGCCAAAGGCGGCCTTCGCCTCGGACCGGCAGACCGGGAGCGCCGCCAGGAGCTCGCGGGGCGTTCGAACCATCCGCATCCCCTTCCCACCCCCGCCGGCCGACGGCTTGATGAGGACGGGGTAGCCGATCCGCTCGGCCTCTTCGAGGGCGTGGGCGTCGTCGCGGAGCATCCCGTTCGAGCCGGGGATCGTGGGCAAGCCGTGGGCGGCGAGGAGGCGTCGCGTCCCCTCCTTCGAGGCGAACCGCTCGAGGACCTCCGCCGGCGGCCCGATGAAGGTGAGCCCGTGGGCCCGGACGGCCTCGGCAAAGCCTTCGTCTTCGGAGAGGAAGCCGTAGCCGGGGTGGATCGCCTCGCAGCCGGTGATGATGGCGGCCGAGATGAGGGCCGGGGCCGAGAGGTACGAGCGGCGGGCGTCGGCTGGACCGATGCAGATTGCCTCGTCGGCGAGCTGGACCGGGAGGCTATCGCGATCGGCCTCGCTGTAGGCGATGACGGCCTCGATGCCGAGTGTCCGGCAAGCCCGAAGGACGCGGAGGGCGATCTCACCTCTGTTGGCAATGAGGATGCGGCCGAACACTCAGCTTCCTCCGGAGGTACCGGCGGTGTCCGGGGTCGACGGGGCATCGCCGGGTCGCTGCGCCCGGGACGGCGGGGCGCCCAACGTCTCGGGGCCGAGGGGCTCGAGGAAGCCGAGCTCCTGGCCGTACTCGACCGGCTGGCCCGCTTCGGCGACGACCTCGGCCACGAGCCCATCCGCCGGAGCGACGACGTCGTGGGGAACGCCGAGGACGTCGACGAGGCCGATCCGGTCGCCGCCTCGGATCCGCCGCCCCACGGCGAACCCGGCCGCCGGACGAAAAATGCCGACGGCGGGCGAGGTGACCGGTCGCCGCGGCCGCCCGCGTGGCGATCCTCGTTCCACCGCTGGGCTGCCGGCGGCGGGTCCAATGCCGACGAGGCTCGACGGGGAGGACCGAGAAGCAGGCCCTGCCGGGCCGCGCCCTGTCGGGGAGCCGCGCCCGCTGGACGGGAGGGGGGTCGCCGAGCCGCGCCCGGTCGGGCCGAGCGTGGCCGCCCCGGGGCTGGCACCGCGGCGCTCAGGGCCGCCCGTCGGTTCTGGAGCCGACTGTGGAGCGACAGCCGCCGGCCGCCGGAGCCGCACGCGCCAGCCGCCTTCGCGGACCTCGATCTCGTCGAGGTCACCGAGGCCGAGGCGAGCGGCGAGGGCGGGAAGGAGCCCCTCGACGAGTCGCTCGATGGCGGCGTGGTCAGGGCGAGAAGACGGCGGCTTCGGTTCGTCCGTCGACCGGTCGCCGGCGGCGGGTGGGCGTCCTTCGTCGGGGGTCATCGGCCGCCCTCGTCAGGCTCGTCGCCGGCTTCGGGCCGGCCGTGGCTTCCCGGCCCGCTGCTCTGGTTTCCCGGCCCGCTGCTCTGGCTTCCCGGCCCCGTGGCCGCCCCGCCCCGGCGTTCCCCCGCGTCCGGTCGCCCGGCGAGGACCCGCCCCGGCACGGCCAGGGATTGCCGGCCCGCCTCGAGGAGGCTTCGGATGCGCTCGGCGAGACTCGGCCGGCCCGGCGCGACGGCCTCCATCGCCACCTCGGTGAAGGCGCCCATCGCCCGGTAGCGACGGTAGCGCCGCTCGACGAGCTCCTCGATCGGGATGGCGGCGAGGGCGTCGAGATGGGCGAGGATGGCCGGGCGGAGGCGGCGGGCCGTCTCGGCGTGGTCGACGTGGGCACCGCCCGGCGGTTCGTCCACGACGGCATCGACGACCCCGAGGGCGAGCTGCTCGGCCGCCGTCATCCGCATGGCCAGCGCAGCTTCGGGCGCCCGATCGGCCGTCCGCCACAGGATCGAGGCACAGCCCTCGGGACTGATGACGGAGTAGACGGCGTTTTCGAGGGCGAGGACGACGTCGCCGGCGGCGATGGCGAGGGCACCCCCCGAACCGCCCTCGCCGGCGATGACGGTCACGATCGGGGTTCGGAGGCGGGTCATGGCGGCGATGGCCCGAGCGATCGCTTCGGCAACGCCGCGCTCCTCGGCGGCCGGACCGGGGTAGGCGCCAGGGGTGTCGACGATGGTCAGGACCGGGAGGCCGAAGCGCTCGGCGAGCTCGAAGCAGCGGATCGCCTTCCGGTAGCCCTCGGGATGGGGCATCCCGAAGTTCCGGCGGATGTTCTCCTCCGTCTCGGCCCCCTTCTGGTGACCGACGACGACGACGCGCCGGCCGTCGATCCGCGCGAAGCCGGCGACGATCGCCTCGTCGTCTCCGAAGAGCCGGTCGCCGTGGAGCTCGAGCCACTCGTCGGCGAGGTGGGCGACGAGCTCGAGGGTTCGGGGTCGCCGGAGGTTCCGGGCCAGCTGGACACGCTCCCAGACGGCGGCCTGGTCGGGCGGCAGGGCGGGTCCGTTGCCGTTGGCTGCGGGCGCGACGGGTGGGGCCGGGGAAGGGGAGGCGGCCGATGGCGAAGCAGCAGATGGTGGGGCGGATGGCGGCGCAGCAAGTGACGAAGAGGAGGCGGCAGGTCGCCAAGCGGTGGGCGGTGGGGCAGCGGAGGGTGGGGCAGGTGGCGAAGCCACGGCAGCCGGAGCGTTCGAGGCCGCAGCAGCCCCACCTTCATCGTCCCGCCGGCCCTCCGAGAGGACCCGGTCGGCGAGCTCCGTGATGAACGACAGCGGGCGGAAGCCGGGCAGGCCGAAGGCCGGCTCCGCCTCGGCCGCGGCCGGTACCTCCGGGACCGGCGCCGGCCGGAGGTACCGGAGAACGAGGGCGAGCTCGCTTCGGAGGGAGACCCGGGGCACGACCCGGTCGACGAACCCGTGCCGGAAGAGGAACTCCGCCCGCTGGAACCCGGCCGGCAACTCGGCCGCGATCGTCCCGGCCGAGACCCGCGCCCCGGCGAAGCCGATGAGGGCGTTCGGCTCGGCGAGGTTGACGTCCCCGACGGCGGCGAAGGAGGCATAGACGCCACCGGTCGTCGGGTCGGTGAGGATAGAGACGTAGGGGATCCGTGCCGCCCGGAGCCGCTCGATGGCGGCGAGGGTCTTCGCCAGCTGCATGAGGGCGAGGGTCCCCTCCTGCATCCGAGCACCGCCGGAGGCGGACACGATGACGAGGGGGATTCGCTCGCTGAGGGCAGCTTCGGCGGCCCGGGCCACCTTCTCGCCGACGACCGAGCCCATCGAGCCGCCCATGAAGCCGAAGTCCATGACACAGACGGCGATCCGCTCGCCCTCGATCCGCCCGAAGCCCCAGACGGCAGCGTCGCGGAGACCCGTCGCCAGCTGGGCCGCCGCCAGGCGGTCGGGATACGGCTTCTGGTCGACGAAGCCGAGGGGGTCGAGGGACTGGAGCTTCGCGTCCCGCTCTTCGAAGGAGCCGGGATCGAGGAGGAGAGCGAGGCGCTCGGCCGCCGTCATCCGGAAGTGGTGGCCGCAGTTCGGGCAGACCCGGAGCGACTTCTGGAGCTGCCGGTTGAAGAGCATCTCCGAGCAGGACGGGCACTTCGTCCAGAGGTCGGCCGGGTAGGCGTCCCGGCGGGGGCGGAAGGAGGGAAGCTTGATCGGCATCGGTCAGCGGAGCCTCGCGTTCGAGGGCTCGGTCGTCCCGGCGGCTCCCAGGGTTCCGATTCGTCCGGCCGTGCGCATCATCAGGCTCCCGAGGAGGACGGGACCGCGGGCGGTCAGCCACCGGTCCCTCCGTCGGGACCGTGCCGGGAGGAGGTCGGCCGCGGCGAGGCCCCCCTGGGCGAGCCGGACGGCGCGGGCCATGGGATGGCGAGGGTGATGGGTTCGTCGCCAGGCGAGGAAGGCGGCCCCGGCGACGGAGATGGCCGCCGAGGTGATGGCACCGCCGATAACGAGGGGGTGCCGGAGGGCAGCCGGCACTGGGCGCCGAGGGTGCCCGCGCTGATCGCGACGTCCCGACGCCGCGGGGTCGCGATCATCGGAAAGAACTCGGATCTCGGAACGACCTGGAGCCGAGGGGGTCTCGAGCCGGGGGATCATCGTCACCGCGGCCGGCTCGGGACCGCTCGGCAGCGCGGATCCAGCTGAGCAGCCCGTTGACGATCGAGCCCGCCCGGCAATTTCCTCGCTCCGGAAGCCGCTGGCGAGGGATGCGGCGAGCTCGGCGAGCTCCCGGGCGAGGCGTTCCTCGAAGCGGAAGGAGGGGTGGACGCGAACGAGAGCGCGCGCGAGGCGGTCGGCGGCGAGGCGGTCGATCTCGCGGTCGAAGTGGACAGCCACCGCCCGGTCCTCCCTCGACCACGGGTCGACGCCGCGGCGCGGGGGTCTCATCGCGACTGCCCTCGATCGGTCGTCGGGTTGGCGGTCGTCCCCGGATCGGCCGGGTCGGCGTTCCGCGGCGGGTCGGCGTTCGTGTCCGGATCGGCCGGGTCGCCGCTCCGCAACGGGTCGGCGTTCCGCGGCGGGTCGGCGTTCGTGTCCGGGTTGGCGGGCGGGCGCGCGACCCGCTGGCTCGCGAGGCGCTCCCCCACCGAGCGGACGGCTCGATGGAGGAGGACGCGGACGGCGCCCTCGGAGCGACCGAGGATGCCTGCGATTTCGGCGATCGACATCTCCTCGACGAAGCGAAGGACGATCGCCCGCCGGCGGTCGGCCGGCAGGGCCGCAACGGCGTCCCAGACGGCGGCCGCCTCGGCCCGGCGGAGCGCGGTCGTGGCCGGATCGTGGCCGGGCGCGGGGTCGGGCAGCCCCGCTGCCGCCTGGAGTTCGACCGTCGGCCGTCGTCGTCGGGCTCGGCGCTCGTTCGCGATGGCGTTCCGAGCGATCCGAAAGAGCCAGACCCGGAAGGTCGAGGCGCCCTCACCGTCGGCGGGCCGGGCCCGCTCATCGAAGCGGGGGAGGGCGCGGAGGGCCGACAGGAAGGTACGAGCGGTCGCGTCCTCGGCGGCCGCGTGGTCTCCGAGCTCGTAGTAGGCGAAGCTGTACACCTGGGCGACGTACTTTCGATAGAGGGCCTCGAAGGCCCTGGGATCGCGCTGAGCCGCCTCGACGAGGGTCCGGTCTTGGTCGAGGTAGGCGACCCGCGCGGCAGCGGGGCTGTCGGCCGACCGGGCGGGCCGTCCGGGGATCGGCTCCGAGGTTGCGCCCTCCAGCGACGTAGGGGCACTGACCCGCGTCCCGCTGTCCACCTTCCGAAACACCCGACCGGCCATCCTGTTACACCCCCACGGCCGGGTCGGGGCGCCGATCCCGTGGATCTTGGGCGTCGTCCCCGGCGCCGGGGTTCGGAGCGAGGCGGACGTGGCGAACTTCGCCGACGTGAACGGGTCGCTCCGGGGCGTCGGGCCGGGCCGGATCGCGGACGAGGAGCGCTCCTGTCCGAGGATCGAGGCCGACGGCGAGAACCGTCTCTGTCGCACCGGCGTCGGTCTCGAGGTCGACGAGCCGGCGGGTCGTCAGCTGGCGCGCCGCCCAGTCGTCGATGGGGAACCAGCCGCCCCGGAGGGCTTCGATCCGGACAGCGAGGCGGTCGAGAAACGCGTCGAGGAGGGCCGCGCGGTCGATGGGCCGCCCGCCCGACACCTCGCGGAGGCTCGTCATCGTGGCGGCGAGCTCCGGCGGAAAGGCGGCTGCCGGCCAGTCGGCATTCACCCCGATACCGACGACGAGCCGCGGGTCCGCCGAGCCGAGGCCCTCGGTTTCTCCGAGGACGCCCCCGAGCTTGCGGTATTCGGGCGGGGCGGTCAATCGCTCCCGGGCCGCCGCCGCGTCTCGCTCACCGAGAAGGAGGGCATCCGGCCCCCTGGTGACGACGACGAGGTCGTTCGGCCACTTGAGCTTGATGGCGCGCTCCGGCAGGCCAGCGACGTCCTCGGCGGCGTCGGCCATGGCGAGGCTGGCCACGGCCGGGATCCGCCAGGTCCGTTCGGGGGGGAGCCAGGTCGGTCGGAAGCCGAGGGAGACGAGGAGGGCGGCACCCGGCGGGGCGATCCAGCGGCGGCCGGCTCGGCCGCGTCCGGCCGCTTGCTCGTCGGCGACGGCGACGCAGATCTCGGGGGTGCCCTCGGCGAGCCAGGCCCGAACGATGTCGTTCGTCGAGCCGACGAGGGCGAAGCGTTCGAAGCGGGCATAGGGTGTGCCGTGGGGGGTCGCGGTCGCCCGGTCCACTCCGTTCGCCTTGCCCACCCCGTTCACGGCTCCACCCCGTTCACGCTCCACCCCGTTCACGCTCCACCCCGTTCACGGCTCCACCCCGTTCACGGCTCCACCCCGTTCACGCCGGTCACGACCGGGCTCCCGGGGCACCCGCGTCGGGATCGGCACCGCCAGGGCCTGTCGCGGGGTCCTCGCTCCCCTCCTCCGGCCGAGCGTGCCCGTACCCGACCCTTCGTCACCCGCCGGCGCTTCGGCCCGCCGCTCGCTCCGCCCCGGACGCCGGCGCATCGACGTCGTCCGGTCGCTCGAGCTCGAAGGCGGCGTGGAGGGCGCGGACCGCCGGCTCGACCATGTCCTCGGCGATCATGCAGGTGATCCTGATCTCCGAGGTCGAGATCATCTCGATATTCACGCCGGTGTCGGCGAGGGTCCGGAACATCCGGGCCGCATAGCCCGGCGCGTTCTGGATCCCGGCTCCGACGATGGAGACCTTTGCCACCGACGAGTCGGTCGTCATCTCCCGGAAGCCGAGCTGACGAACGAGGGGCTCGAGGATCCGCTTCGCTCGGGCGAGGTCGGCACGGGACACGGTGAAGGAGAGGTCCGTCGTGCCGTGGTGGCCGACGTTCTGGACGATCATGTCGACGCTGATCCCAGCCTCGGCCAGGGGTTCGAAGACGGCCGCCGCGACCCCGGGCCGGTCGGGGACCTCGACGAGGGTCACCTTGGCGACGTTTCGATCGTGGGCGAGGCCGCGGACCTTGTTCCGCTGTTCCACGAATGGGTCCTCCTTGATGAGCGTGCCCGGGGCGTCCTCGAAGCTGCTGAGCACCTCGATGACGACGTCGTTCACCCAGCCGAGCTCGACAGCCCGGGTCTGCATGACCTGGGCGCCCTGGTGGGCGAGCTCGAGCATCTCCTCGTAGCCGATGACCCGGAGCTGGCGGGCCTCGGGCACGATCCGGGGATCGGCGGTGTAGACGCCGCGGACGTCGGTGAAGATCTGGCAGCGGTCGGCATGGAGGCGGGCGGCGAGGGCGACGGCGGTCGTGTCGGAGCCGCCGCGGCCGAGGGTCGTCATCTCGGCGACGATGGTCGGCGGGAGGCTGGAGGCGGCGGTCGGGCGGTCGCGGCCGGCGGTCGGGCCGTCACGGCCGTCGGTCGGGGTTGGGGTCGGCGCGGGCTCGCTCGTCTCCGGTACGGCCGGGAGGCGCGCCTCGCTGACACCCTGGAAGCCGGCGACGATCACGACCTTTCCGGCGGCGAGCTCGGCCCGGATCCGGCGGGGGTCGACGTTCGCGATCCGGGCCTTGCCGTAGCGGCCGTCGGTCGTGATGCCGGCCTGGGCGCCGGTCAGGCTGATGGCTGGGACGCCGAGGGCGTGGAGAGCCATCGACATGAGGGTCGCGCTCTGGTGCTCGCCGGTGGCGAGGAGCATGTCGAGCTCCCGCGGATCGGGATCGTCGGTGATGGCGGCGGCGAGGCCGAGGAGCTCGTCCGTCGTGTCGCCCATGGCCGAGACGACGACGACGAGGTCGGAGCCGCGCGCCCGTTCGGCGGCGATCCGGCGGGCGACGCGCTTGATGCGATCGGCGGTCGCCACGGACGAGCCGCCGAACTTCTGGACGACGAGGGGGGCGGACATCGGGGCGATTCTACCGTCTACCGTCCCGGCTTCCGTCGGCGGGGCTGCCGGCGTGGGCGCTCCCGTCGGCCGGGCTGCCGGCGTGGCCGCTCTCGCTGGCCGGGCCTCGGTCGTGCGCGCTCGCGTAGACCGGGGTTCCATCGTCCCGACTTCCGTCGGCGGGGCCCCGGCGTGGCCGCTCTCGCTGGCCGGGCCTCGGTCGTGCTCGCTCCCGTCGACCGGGGTTCCATCGCCCCGGCTCCGTCGGCGGGGCCCCGGCGTGGCCGCTCCCGCTGGCCGGGCCTCGGTCGTGCTCGCTCCCGTCGACCGGGGTTCCATCGCCCCGGCGTGGGCGCTCCCGTCGGCCCGGCTTCCGTCGTGCTCGCTTCCGCCAGCCGGGTTCCGCTCGCCGCCCGTGCCTCCGGTCGGGTGGCGTGGTCTCTGGTCAGGCCGGTTGCCGGAGGCCCTCGCCGGAGGCGCTTGCCGGAGGCGCTCGCCCATGGTGGCCGGTTGGGGCGCTCGCCGTCCGCCGCGCCGTCTATGACGAACGCACGCCAGCTGCACGTTGACCGGGGCGGAGATCGCCGCTCGGCGGACAGGTGCCGGCAGGCCCTCGTCGGCGGCGCACGCGGTGAACGTTACAGTGGTGGCGACCGTCAATGTGCATGTCGCGACACAGGGCTTGGCGCCGGGGCGGGCTCACGGACCGGCAGCCGGGCTCAACCTTGCCACCTGCGTCCTCAGGCGAACGTTTGGCCGGCAAACCGGCCGCGAGCGGCTCCTCCGCTCCTTCCGACACCCAGTCGGCCGCACCCACGACCGTCTGGACCGGACACATGTGCCACGAGGGGAGCGTTGGGCAGCTGATACCCTTGACCCAGAGGCGGCGCCCCTTACGACGACCTCGGCTGCGTCGTGAGGTGAACGTTCGACCGCGTTCGGGCATCCCGAGGGGCTCGAGCGGGTGACGCCGGACCCGCCGGCGTCGTGAGGTGAACGTTCGACCGCGTTTGGGCGTCCCGAGCGAGCCGAGCGGGTGACGCCGAACCCGCCGGCGTCGCGAGGTGGAACGTTCGACCGCGCCCGCGCATCCTGAGCGAGCCGAGCGGAGGACGTCGGACCCGGGGAACACGGACGACCGCGGGCGGCGCCCGAACGACGATGAGGCAAGGGGCCCGGCGAGCAGCCCGGCAGGCGTGCCGGGCCTACAACGCCCTGGGACCCTCGCGGTCGGTGCCCACCTGCGGGCCGGGTTGCCGTCTTCGGCCGCGTGCCACCCGGCTCCGCATCGAGACGGCCGCCGACGTCCCCGTCTCGATCAGCAGCAGCCCGGAAACGCTGCGTTCACCGGGATCGCGGAGCCAGGCGGCAAGCTGCTTGCCCCGAACGGGAAATGCCGCCGCCCAGAGTGCCGCAAATCGGGCGATCCGCCGCCGCGCTGTCCGGCTGTCACCGACGATCAGGAGCCGCGACACCGTCCGGACAGCGAGGCCACGCTCGCGAGCGATCACCGGTGCCAGTCGGGCCTTGCGATCGAGCCCGTACACGGTGCCTCCTGCATCCGGGACCACCGACTTCACCTCACCCACGAGCAGGGAGCCGGTTCGCCGGTGGTAGCCGAGCACGTCGATCGACCCCCGCTCCACCCCGACCGCGAAGCTCACCTCGACCGCGGTCTCCCAGCCGAGCTCGTTCAAGTGGCTGACGACGGCGGCAACGAGGCGTGCGTGGCCCTCGTCCAGGAGTCGATCGAGGGCCTCGCCGTTCCAGCGAACGGTGACCTGAAGGCTCGCGCCGAGGCTCGCCGCGACCTCCGACAACCGCCGCAGGGTCATGCCCGCCAGCTGACCTCGCTCGATCCGGCTGATCGTGGTCCGCGATACGCCGACCCGGCGGGCGAGGTCCGCCTGACCTAGATCTCGGCGGATGCGAAGCGCCCGCAACGCCCGACCAGCACGGAGCCACATCGCCCGATCCATGCCGGGATGATGGCGGCAGAGGCTTAGCGCCCGCGTATTGACCCGCGTATTGAGAAAGCGGGGCGCAGGGGAAAGCGAGGAGAAGTAGCCCGGGAAGGAGGATGGTGCCGGGGAGGGCGGGCCCGGGAGGCGGGATGGTGCCGGGGAGGGCGGGCCCGGGAGGCGGGACGGTGCCGGGGAGGGCGGGCCCGGGAAGGAGGATGGTGCCGGGGAGGGCGGGCCCGGGCGACGCGCCCCTGCCAGGGCGCAAGCCCGCCGAGGTGACATCGTGGCACAGTATCCGAGGCAGGAAGGAACCGAAAGGAGGTCCGCGCGATGTGCTTCGATCACGACTCCCGACCGCCCATCCAGCCGATCGCCGGCGGGGCTCTCGAGACGACCGAACTCACCCTCCACGCCCGCGAC
>JBHORA010000116.1:0-17465 GCA_042408535.1 Chloroflexota bacterium
GCGGCCGCCGGGTGCGGCCGCCGGGTGCGGCCGGCGGACACGGCCCCGCGGCATGGCCTCCGGCCTCGGGGGTGGAGTCAGCCCGGCGGACCCACCATCTGCCAGAAGGCGCCCTCGAGCCGCCGCTTGGCCGTCGCCTGCACGAGGGCCTGGGCGGCTCCTCTGATACCTCTCCCGACGGCCTCGATTTCGCCGATCCGACCCTCGACGAGGCAGGTCGCGACGAGCCGCACGGAGCCGTCGGGGAGGCGCTCGACGACCTCGACCGAAACCCCCGCCCCGAGGACCCGGGCGAGGTCCGCCTCGAGCCGGGCCAGGAGGTTCGCCTCCTCGGCCGAGAGGGTGACGCCGGGGAAGGCGGCCGCGAGCCGCTCCGCTTCGGTAGCCGCGTCGGTCCCCTGAGCATCTTCCCGGACAGGCGGTGTGTCGCGGGACACCGGATCGGTGGGCGTTGGCGCCTCGTCGGGGAGGAGCGGCTCGGTCGGCATCAGCGGGCCCCTCGGGATCGGCGGCCGGCGTTTGTCACCGTCAGCCGTCCGGCGAGCTGGCCTGGGGGCCGCCCGCACCGGAGGCACCGTCCGCCGAGCTTGACCTGCGCCCCGCCGAGTCGGATCCGCCAGTCGCCGAGCCGGATCCGCCGGTCGAACGGGAGGCGCCGTCCGGCGAGCTGGCCTGGGGGCCGCCCGCACCGGACTCGCCTCCTCCACCGAGCCCGGCCACCTCCTCCCCAGCCAGGAGCCGCCGGAAGGTCGCCTCGTCGACGACCGGGATCCCGAGCTCCGTCGCCCGAACCAGCTTCGAGCCGGCGCCCGGCCCGGCGACGACGAGGTCCGTCTTCCGGCTCACCGATCCGGACGGATGCCCGCCGGCAGCCCGGATGGCGTCCTCCGCCTCCCGGCGTGTGAAACCCTCGAGGGTCCCGGTGACGACGACCGTCTTGCCGGCCAAGGGCCCGCTCGGGGTGGCGACGACCCGCCGTGGCGGCCGCTCCGGCTCGACCCCGGCCGCGACGAGGTCGGTCAGAACGCCCGCCGTCACCGGATCCGTGAAATAACGGGCGATGGCGGCGGCGACCGTCGGACCGACTCCGGGCACCTCGGTGAAGCGGTCGGGTGCCTCGGCTGCCGTTCGGCGGAGAAAGGCGTCGACCCGGGCGAGCCAGCCCGAGTTGCCACCCATCGGCTCCTCGGCGCCGGGCGGAAGGACCTCGACGAGCCAGGCCGCGAGGTCAGCCGCCGTCTGCTCGCCGACCTGCGGGATGCCGAGGGCGTTCAGGATCCGGGCGAGGGGCCGACGACGAGCGCGCTCGATGGCCCGATGGAGGTTCTCGGCGCTCTTGCGGGCGAAGCGATCGAGGGACTCGAGCTGTTCGACGCTGAGTCGATAGAAGTCCCCGCGAGTCCGCACCAGCCCCCGACCCACGAGCTGACCGAGGACGGCTGCGCCGGCTCCTTCGATGTCCATCCCCGAGCGGCTGACGAAGTGGGCGAAGGCCTGGACGACCCGGGCCGGACAGTCGGGGTTCGGGCAGTAGTGGCGAACGGCTCCCTCGTCCCGGGCAACGGAGGTCCCGCAAACGGGACAGCGCTCCGGCATCTCGAAGACCCGCTCCGCCCCGGTTCGCTTCTCGGGCAGAGACCGAACGACCTCCGGGATGACGTCGCCGGCCTTCTGGAGGATGACGTGGTCGCCGATCCGAACGTCCTTGCGCCGGACCTCGTCGAGGTTGTGGAGGGTAGCCCGGGCGACGGTCGAGCCGGCCACCTTCACCGGCCGGAGGTGGGCGACCGGAGTGAGGGTTCCCGTCCGGCCGACATACGGAACGATGTCCTCGACGACGGTCTCGACCTGCTCGGGCGGGTACTTGAAGGCGATCGCCCAGCGGGGCGCCCGGGCGACGAGGCCGAGACGCTCCTGGTGGTCGTAGCGGTCGACCTTGACGACAACCCCGTCGGTCTCGTACGGGAGACCGTGGCGGGCCTCTCGCCAGTGCTCGATGAAGCCGAGAACACCCTCGATGTCGAGACCCTCGGCCCGGTTCGGGTTGACCGGGAAACCGAGCGCCTCGAGCCGTCGAAGCGCCATCGACTGGCGGTCGACCCGAACCGGCGTCTCCGTCTGCCCGTCCGGTGCGGGCCCGCCGGCATCGAAGAGGTCGAGCTGGCTCGGCCCCGCGGACCCCTCCTCGATGAGCTGGTAGAACCAAGCCGACAGCCGCCGCCTGGCCGTCACCGCCGGGTCGAGCTGGCGGAGGGACCCGGCAGCGCTGTTGCGGGGATTCGCGTAGAGCGGCAGACCCGCCTCCTCGCGCTCGCGGTTGATCCGCTCGAACTCGGCCTTCGGCATGTAGACCTCGCCCCGAACTTCGATGGTGACCGGCTCGGGCAGGCGGACCGGGATGGAGCGGATCGTTCGCAGGTTGGCCGTCACGTCCTCGCCGGTCAGGCCGTCACCTCTGGTCGCCCCGACGACGAAACGGCCGCGCTCGTAGCGAAGGGCGACGGCCAGGCCGTCGATCTTCAGCTCGGCGACGTACGACAGATCGGGCGCCGGCGCCGGTGGAGCCGGGAGGCCGAGGCCGCGGCGAACGCGGGCATCGAAGGCCCGGAGCTCGGCCTCGCTGAAGGCGTTCGCCAGGCTGAGCATCGGCCGACGGTGGCGAACCTCGGCGAAGCCCGGCGCCGGCGGCGCGCCCACCCGCTGGGTCGGCGAGTCCGGCGTGACAAGATCGGGGAAGGCGGCCTCGAGGGCGACGAGCTCGCGGAAGAGGGCGTCGTACTCGGCGTCGGTGAGTTCGGGGGCAGCCTCCTCGTAGTAGAGGCGGTTCGCCCGCTCGATGATCGCCGCCAGCTCGCGGTGGCGCTCCCGAGCCGCCTCCGGCCCGAGTCCTCGGACCCGCTCGACGAGGGTGGGGTCAACCGGGAGCGGAGCGCCGACGGCCTCGGCTCCGGGCGCCGCCTCTCGCGCTTCGACGGCGTGCGCAGCCTCCGCCGCCGCGGCGTCGCGCTCGACCCTCCGCTCGGCCGCGGCCCTCTCATCTCCCGCGCGCTTCGCGTCCATCACGGGCTTCGTGTCGCCGACAGGCTTCGCATCTCCGACCGCACTCGGGTCTCCGACCGCACTCGGGTCTCCGACCGCACTCGGGTCTCCCACCGCTGCCGCCCGCGATCACGCGCCTCCACCCCGGCCGGGGCGCTCAGGGCGCACCGGAGCCGGGTGGTACGGCAGGGGGACGTACTCGACCGACGGCCGCCGCTGGGCCGTTTGCGGGTAGAGACCCATGAGCTCGGTGACCTCCGGTGGCATGTCGGTGGAGACGGGGAGACCGAGCTCCCGGGCCTCGGCGACGCTGATCGGGTAGTCGTGGGTCCACTGACCGGAGGTGAGAGCCCGAGCGATCGAGGCTGCTGCCTCCTCGCTCATCCGGCCCTCGAGGAGGCCACGGACGGTCCGCTCGACCTGGCGGAGCGCCTTCGCCGCGATGTCGGCCTGGATGATCGTCTGGTCGTCGATCTCGGCGATCGGCTTCAGTTCGAGGACCCGGACGATGGAAGCGGCGGGGGCCTGGCCGAGCTGGGGATCGACGGGTCCCAGGACGGCGTTCTCGGCCATGACGATCTCGTCGGCGGCGAGGGCGATGAGCGTGCCGCCGCTCATGGCGTAATGGGGGACAAAGACCGTCACCTTCGCCGGGTGGCGCCGGAGCGCCTCGGCAATCTGCTCGGCGGCGAGGACGAGGCCGCCGGGGGTGTGGAGGATGAGGTCGATGGGAACCTGGGGGTCGGTCAGCTGGATGGCCCGCAGGACCTGTTCGGAGTCCTCGATGTCGATATAGCGGACGATCGGGAAGCCGAGGAGGCTCATCCGCTCCTGGCGGTGGATGAGGCCGATGACCCGACTCCCCCGTCGCCGCTCGAGGGACCGGAACGCCCGCATCCGCTGGGCTTCGAGGAGACGCTGGCGGAGGATCGGCTGCAAGGAGCTGATGATGATGAAAAGCCAGAGGAGATCGATGATCGACATGCTGCCTACCTCCCTCCGTCAACGCAGGAGCTCGAGGGGCGCCACGCTCGCCAGGAGCGTTCGGCGACCGACGTTCGGATCCCGAAAGGCCACGGTCACCTCCTCGTCGGTCCGGGTGAGCTTCGAGGTCACGACGATCCCTTCCCCGAAGTGCCGGTGACGGACTCGGTCCCCGTCGCGGAAGCGTCGCTCGCCGGGCACGATCGGCCGCGGGACCACCCTCGGTGCCCCGGCGCTCGGACCCTGAGCGACACCGGGAGACGGTTCCGCCGACGCAGTCTCTCGCGCTGCCACCCGGACGTCGTCCGTGTCGGCACCGCGTCGGCGCCCGGCACCGGCTGCCCGGCGAGCAGCCAGGTCGCGGCTCGGCGTGAACCGCTCGCCGCGGGCCGGTGCCCCGGGTCGGCCGCTCCCTTCCCGGTACGCCTCGCCTCCGGCGAGGACCCCGAAGACGGATCGCCGCCCACCGCCGGCACCAACCCCGTTCCCCCGTTCACCTGCGCCCCCTCGCGGACGCCGGCGACCGAGGTAGAGGTCGAGGTCGGCCTCGAAGTCGAGGTCAGCCTCCAGATCGAGCCGCGGGCCGACGGTCAGCTCCTCGGGGATCTCGAGGAAGAACCGCGACGGAACCGACATCCCACCGGCCCCCCAGGTGGCCCGCCGCCAGGCGAAGGAGAGGAAGAGACGCCGCTTGGCCCGGGTGATCCCGACGTAGGCGAGCCGCCGTTCCTCTTCGAGGGCCCGTTCGTCGTCGAGGGAACGGCTGTGGGGAAAGACCCCCTCCTCGAGGCCGGCGATGAAGACGGCCGGGAACTCGAGGCCCTTGGCGGCGTGGAGGGTGATGAGGGTCACCGCGTCCGCCCCGGCCCGATACGTGTCCGCCTCGGCAACGAGGGCGGTGTCCTCGAGGAAGCGGTCGAGGGCGTCGCCGGGGGCGAGGTCCTCGTAGCGTTCGGTCACCCGGCGGAGCTCGAGGAGGTTCGCCCACCGATCGGCGTTCTCCTCCGAGCCATCGGCGAGCATGGCCCGGTAGCCCGACCGTTCGAGGACCTCGTCGAGGAGCTCGGGGAGCGGCAAGATGCCGACGCGGGCTCGGAGCTGCCGGACGAGGCCGACGAAGTCGGCGAGGGCATGGATCGTCCGGCCGGCGAGGGGGAGGCGACCCTCGGCACCGGCGACGATGGCGGCGAAGAAGTCGCTGTCAGCCCCGACGCTCCGGAGGACTTCGAGGGTCCGCTCGCCGATGTGCCGGGGCGGCACGTTCAGGATCCGCTCGAAGCTGACGGCGTCTCGGTCGCTCCGGAGGATGCGGAGGTAGGCAAGGGCGTCCTTCACTTCGCGCCGCTGGTAGAAGCGGACGCCGCCGACGACCTGGTACGGGATCCCGAACCGAAGGAGGGCTTCCTCGATGGCTCGAGACTGGGCGTTCGTTCGGTACATGACGGCGACGTCGCCCGGCCGGTACGGGCCATCGTCGTCCTCGTCGGCCCGCCGGGTGAGGAGCGAACCACGTCCGCCGACGAGTGCCTCGATCTGGCGGGCGATCCACTCCGCCTCTTCTTCCTCGTTGTAGGCCTCGAAGCGGACGATCGGTCGACCGCCGGTCCGGTCGGTCCAGAGCTTCTTCGCCGTCCGGTACTGGTTCCGCGACACGACGGCGTGGGCGGCGTCGAGGATGACCTGGGTCGACCGGTAGTTCCGCTCCAGCTTCACGACGGTCGCCTCGGGGTAGTCCCGCTCGAAGTCGAGGATGTTCCGGATGTCTGCGCCGCGCCAGGAGTAGATCGACTGGTCGTCGTCCCCAACGACGCAGAGGTTCCGGTACCGGGCGGCGAGGGCCCGGACCCAGAGGTACTGGGGTCGGTTCGTGTCCTGGTACTCGTCGATGTGGAGATAGCGCCACCGCTCCTGGTAGCGAGCGAGGACCTCGGGGGCCTCCCGAAAGAGCCGGACCGCGGCGAGGAGGAGATCGTCGAAGTCGAGGGCCCCGAGCTCGGCGAGGCGGCGCTCGTAGGCGAGGGCGAGCCTGGCGATGGTCGCCTCGTAGCGATTCCGGGCCCGGTCAGCGAGCTCGGCGAGGTCGCGCATCTCGTTCTTCGCTCGGCTGATGGCGGCGAGGACGACGCCCGGCCGGAATTCGCCGTTCGCCGGGAGATCGGCCTCCTTGAGGAGCTGGCGCATGACGAAGGTCTGGTCGTCCGTGTCGTAGATGACGAACCGGGGGTCGATGCCGATGGCGGCACCGTCCCGCCGGAGGACACGAGCGCAGATCGCGTGGAAGGTGCCCGTCTGGACTTCGTGACCGGCCGGCCCGACGAGGGAGACGATCCGCTCCCGGAGCTCGGCCGCAGCCCGGTTCGTGAAGGTGACGGCGAGGATTTGCCAGGGCCGAACGCCGCGCACACCGATGAGGTAGGCGACTCGGTGGGCGAGGACCCGAGTCTTCCCGGAGCCGGCGCCGGCAAGGATGAGGAGCGGGCCGTCGGTCTGTTCCACAGCCTTCGCCTGCTCGGGGTTCAGGGCAGCGAGGATCCGGTCGGCGAGGAGACGGGTCGCCGAGCGTCGGGCTTCGGCTTCGGCCCGGGCGGCTTCGGCGGCGGCTTCGGCGGCGATCTCGTCCTCGACTGGCGGGGTGTCGGGCGGCGGAACGGCAGCCAGCTCCTCCGGCTCGGGGGGGACCGCGCTAGGGTCGATGACGCGAGGTGCCTCGAACCAGGCGATGTCCGGTGGGGCGGCGACGTCGTCGGGGCTCGGCTCGGGGAGCGGGATCCATCGGGGCACGGGTCGATTGTACGGTCCGACCCTTGCCTGCCGGTTCGTCGCGTGGAGTTCGTTCGTCGGGTGAGGCCGGTTCGCCGGGTGGAGTTCGTTCGTCGGGTGAGGCCGGTTCGCCGGGTGGGGCTCGGTTCGTCGGGTGGAGTTCGTTCGTCGCGTGGAGTTCGTTCGTCCGGTGGAGTTCGTTCGTCGCGTGGGGCGGGCCGCCCCGTGCGACCCTGGCCCGCCGGCTCACCAGGCGGCCGTTCGACGGGCGTGGCATGCTGCGGTCCTGATGGACGATGAGCTTCGAGCCCGGATCGCCGAGGCCTGGCAGCGGGGTGCCGCCGAGTACGACGGCGAAGCCCGACACGGCCTCCTTCACGACGACGAGTGGGCCGCCTGGCGGCGACTCCTGGCGGCGATCCTCGGGGATCCTCTCCACGCCGGCGTTCCCCGCCTCCGGGTCCTCGATGTCGGCACGGGGACCGGGGTCGTGGCCCTCATCGCCGCCGAGCTCGGTCACGAGGTGACGGGCCTCGACGCCAGCCCGGCGATGCTGGAGCGAGCTCGGGGGAAGGCTCGCGAGCGCGGGCTCGCCGTCGACTGGCGGCTCGGCGACGCCGAGGCCCTGCCCGTCGACCTCGGCACCTTCGATGCCGTCGTCGCCCGTCAGGTGCTCTGGACCCTCCCCCACCCTGCCCGAGCCCTCGCCGCGTGGCGCGATGCTCTCCGTCCCGGCGGCCTCGTCGCCATCCTCGACGGCTGGTGGGAGCCGTGGCCCCGGCCGATCCGCCCGCTCGTCCGCCTCGTGGAGTGGGTGGCGCGGCTCGTCGAGGGCAGACTCGGGCGAGGAGGAAGCGGTACGGGCAGGAGCGGCACGGGCGGCCACGAATACGATCCTTCGACGCTGGCCCGCCTCCCCTTCGCTCGGCTCAGCGACCCGGCACCGGTCACGGAACTCATGGCTTCCGTGGGCTTCGAGCACGTTCGCTGCCAGCGGCTCCGCGAGATCGAGGCGGTCGAGGGCCGCCACCTCCCCTGGCGCGTCCGCCTGTTCGACCGCTGGCGACGCTACCTCGCCACGGGTCGCGCGCCGCACCTTGTCGCGAGGGACGGTGCCGGCCCGAGCGGCACGGCCGAGGGCCCAGGCGTCGCACGGCGAGGCTCCGTTCGTCCTGGTCCCGAGGCAGGGCAGGCGGTTGGTGACCGGCCTTCGCCTCGTGCCTCGCTTCCCAAGGCGCCCGCTTACGGCAGTGGCAGCGATGACCCCTCTTCGACCTGGTCCGCTGGTGGAGCCTCGATGGCGACCGCCTCGTCGTAGCCGAAGAGCTCGACGGCGATCGTCGCCTTCCCGTTGGCACCGGCGTCGGCGGCGAAGGTCAGCTTCGCTGGCCGGAGATCGTTCGTCCGAACCCACACGTCGAGGGTCGCCTTGGCGTTCTGGGCGCCGAGACCCATCTCGGACGGGTCGAAGGGGATCTGGACGTGGTAGCAGTCGGTGTCTCCACAGCGCTCGTTGGCGAGCTTCTGCGGCGGCGTTTTCAGCTCGTCGAGGCCCTTTCGCATCTCGTCGAGGGTCGCCTTCGGGTCGGCCGGCACGTCGAGGCCATTCGCGCCCTTCGTCGCGTCGAACTTCTGGTATTTCGGGCCGACGAGGCTCACCTTGACGTAGGCGATCTTGTCGACGACGATGAGCTCGCCGGTCGTGTTCAGGAGCGTCGGGACGCTGAAAGAGACTCGGGCCCGCTCGTTGGCGACGTCGAAGACGCCCTCCAGGGTCGCGCCCGAAATGTCGAGGGGCTGGCCGGAGCCGGTGCCGGTGAGGTCGAGGGGAACGGACCCCGAGAGGTCGGCCCGGGTCTGGAAGGACTTCGCCTGCTGGAGGGCCTCGACGGCCTTGACGAGGATCTCCTTCGGGTCCTCGATCGGCGGAGCGCCTCCTCCGCCGCAGGCAGTGACGAGGATGGCGAGGGCGGCCAGGAGGGCCGCGCGGCGTGGACGGCGTGGCATCGGTTCACCCCCGAGTGAGGCATGGTCGGCGTGAGCTGCAGCGGGCAGCGTGCCGCTCAGCCGCCTGGCTGTCAACGGAACGTCGGTACCGTACCAGACCGGGCCCCCCTCCGTAGGCGACACCCACGGCCGGACCGGCTCGAGGGTGTGTCGGCGGTCCGCGCACGCCCCTGGTGACGCCCTGGCCGAACGAAACCGGCGTGCTGGCCGGTCACCGGTCTCAGATGACGCCCTGGCCGAACGAAACAGCGCGTGTCTGGGCTCGACCGCGGTCGATGACGGTGTAGGCGAACGAAACCGGCGTGCTGGCCAGTCACCGGTCTCAGATGACGCCCTGGCCGAACGAAACAGCGCGTGTCTGGGCTCGCCCGCACTCGATGACGGTGTAGGCGAACGAAACGCGCCCTCGAGTCGCCCGCCGCTCCGTTCTGTTCGCTCTGAGTGTCAATCGTCGGGGCAGAGGAGCGCCGGAAGGCCGTTCTGTTCGCTCTGAGTGTCAATCGTCGGGCAGAGGAGCGCCGGAAGGCCGTTCTGTTCGCTGTGAGTGTCGCCGGCCGCTCGAAGACAGGGAGCGGCCCGGGCCGGCGAGCCGACCCGGGCCGCGTTCCGGTCTGCGAAACCGGCGCGGACTAGAAGTCCATGTCGCCGTGGCCGTGTCCGCCGGCTGGCGCCTTCTCCTTTTCCGGAATGTCCGTCACGAGCGTCTCCGTCGTCAGGACCATCGCCGCGATGGAGGCCGCGTTCTGGAGCGCCGAGCGGGTCACCTTCGCCGCATCGACGATGCCGCGGTCGAACATGTTCGCGTACTCGCCGCGGAGGGCGTCGAAGCCCTCGCCCTTCGGGAGCTGCTTGATCCGCTCGACGACGACCTCGCCCGGCTCGCCGGCGTTGTCAGCAATCTGCCGTGCCGGCGCTTCCAGGGCCTTGCGAACGATGTCGACGCCGACGGCCTCGTCACCCTAGAGCTTCAGCTGGTCGAGGGCCGGGATCGCCTGGACGAGGGTCACCCCACCTCCGGCGACGATCCCCTCCTCGACGGCCGCCCGGGTCGTCGAGAGGGCGTCCTCGATACGGTGCTTCTTCTCCTTGAGCTCGACCTCCGTCGCGGCCCCGACCTTGATGACAGCGACCCCACCGGCCAGCTTCGCGAGCCGCTCCTGGAGCTTCTCGCGGTCGTAGTCGGAGGTCGTCTCTTCGATCTGGGCCTTGATCTGGGTCATCCGGGCCTTGATCGCCTCCGGCGAGCCGCCGCCGTCGACGATCGTCGTGTCGTCCTTCGTCGCCACGACGCGGCGGGCCGTGCCGAGGTCCTCGTGGGTCACCGAGTCGAGCTTCCGCCCGATCTCCTCGCTGATGACCGTGCCGCCTGTCAAGATGGCGATGTCGCGGAGCATCTCCTTCCGGCGATCACCGAAGCCCGGCGCCTTGACGGCGAGGACCTGGATCGTGCCCCGGAGCTTGTTCACGACGAGCGTCGCCAGCGCCTCACCGTCGACATCCTCGGCGATGATGACGAGCGGCTTGCCGAGCTGGACGGCCTTCTCGAGGGCGGGCAGGACGTCCTGGACGCTCGAAATCTTGCGGTCGGTGATGAGGATCCGCGGGTCCTCGAGGACCGCCTCCATCCGATCGGGGTTCGTCACGAAGTAGGCCGAGATGTAGCCCCGATCGAACTGCATGCCCTCGGTGTACTCCTTCTCGAGACCGAGGCTCTGGCCTTCCTCGACAGTGATGACCCCGTCCTTGCCGACCTTGTCCATGACCTCGGCGATGATCTCGCCGACCTCGGGGTCGGCCGCCGAAATCGCCGCCACAGCCGCGATCTGCTCGCGGGTCTCAACGGGGCGAGCGGTCTTCTTGATCTCCTCGACGATGACCTCGACGGCACGCTCGATGCCGCGCTTCACGATCATCGGGTTCGCGCCCGCGGTGACGACCCGGAGCCCCTCGTTCACCATCGCCTGGCCGAGGACGACAGCGGTCGTCGTCCCGTCACCGGCGACGTCGTCGGTCTTCGTCGCCACCTCCTTGAGGAGCTGGGCGCCCATGTTCTCGAAGGGATCTTCGAGCTCGATGTCGCGGGCGATCGTGACGCCGTCGTTCGTGATCGTCGGGGCGCCGAACTTCTTGTCGAGGACGACGTTCCGGCCCTTCGGGCCGATCGTCACCCGGACGGCATCGGAGAGGCGGTCGATGCCCTTCTTGAGCGATCGACGAGCGACCTCGTCGAAGATGAGCTGCTTGGCCAACTTGTCGTACCCTCCGTTATCAGCTGCTGATGCGACGACGGCCGATCGGGTTCACCCGACCGGCCGGTGCGGGGCCGACCGGTCGAATCTCCGGCCGGTCAGCTTTCGACGATGGCGAGGATGTCCTTCTGGCTGATGATGAGGAGCTCCTCGCCGTCCACCTTGAACTCGGTTCCGGCGTACTTGGCGTAGAGAACGCGGTCACCCTCCTTGACGTCCATCGGCTCGCGCTTCCCGTCCTCGAGCATGCGGCCGGGGCCGACGGCCAGGACGCTCCCTTCCTGGGGCTTCTCCTTCGCGGTGTCGGGCAGGACGATCCCGCTCTTCGTCACCTCCTCGCGGGGCGTCGGCTTCACGACGACGCGGTCTCCGAGCGGGCGAAGCTTCGTCGAAGACGCAGTAGCAGTCGCCAAGGTGCGATCCCTCCTACTGACGGCAGACGCCGTCCTTGCCTTGAATGGACCTTGCCGGGCGACCGGCGGCCCCTTCGGCCGACGGTCCCGGACACCGATCTGGTACCGACGCAGCGCCCCGGCGTAGCGCCCCGGCGTGCGGGCTCGGCGCCGGCGCTCGGCGCAAGCCGGACGTCGCCGCCCACCTCGGCCGGCGCTTCTCGCCGCCCACCTCGGCCGGCGCTTCTCGCCGGCCGCTGGCGCGCTCGGGTCGCCGCTTCGTATTAGCACTCTCGCTGCGAGAGTGCTAATGAGGTTAGCGGACGGACAGGGCGACTGTCAACACCGTCGTGGAGGCCTGGTGGCGCGATCGCGCCCCCTAGCCCGGCGCATCCATCCGTCCGGGGAATGTTGCCTTGCCGACTCCCGGGGCGGCGTAGCCGAGGGTCGGGGAGCCCGGCGCATCCATCCGTCCGGGGAATGTTGCCCGGCTCGGTTCGCCGCCGTCCAGCCAGATATTCATGGCCTGGATCAAACCCGAGACCAGCGGGCCGGTGCCCCGCCATCGATGCACACAGCGAATGGTGGGCACGGCCCCCGCCGGAGTCGCCGGGCTACCATTCAGCGGCTGCATCACCGACCACCGGCGTGCCCTCGTAACCGCTTCGGTAAGCCTGGCCCCGTTCACCGCTCCGCGCGCCGAGGTGCACCAGCCTGACAGGACCCATTGAATCATTCGCCCGGCGATTATCTGGGCCGAGCCCGACCGGGAGGCTGGAACGGAGCCCGACCGGGAGGCTGGAACGGAGCCCGCGCAGACCGCAGCGCCCCCACCAGCGCCCCCACCCGACCGTGTCATTCGGTCGGCGCGATGACGAGCTCGAGGCTGAGCGGATCGAGGCCCTGGCGAAGCCGAATGCAGCCCGGTCCGTCGAACCCCACGAGCCAGTTCATGACCCCTTCAAACGCCTCCTCGACGACGACGTCCCGGATCGGCCCGCCCACCGGCCGCAGGCGATCCGGCCCACCATACGTGGCGTTCCCGAGCTCGTCGAAAAGGAGGAGTCCATCGAAGTGGAGGCGGACGACCCGCTCGCCGACAACCTGGAGCGCCTGCCCGGAGCTCGTCCGATCGAAGGGCGGCGTCGCCGCTTCGAGGCTGCCCTGCCCGGGCGAACCCGTCGGCGAGCCGAACTGGAAGCGGACCCACATCCCCGCCGGATCCACGGCCACGCCGAGGAGACGGTTGCTCACCAGGCGGCCGCTCGTCGGCTCAATCGGGCAGGCCGACGCCGACAGCGAGCCGGCGGGACCCGACGAGGACAGCGAGCCGGCGAGACCCGATGAGGACAGCGAGCCGGCGGGACCCGACGCGACCGGTGACCCGCCCGCGGACCGGGAGGTTTCCCGGGAGCCCGGAGCCGGCTGGAAGCCGCAGCCGGCGACGAAGAGGCCGACGAGCACCACCGCGGCCCAGCCGCCGGCCGGAGGTGACGCGCCCGGAGGACGCGACCGTCCCGACGGCGCCCGGCCCCCGCCCGGCCGCGGCCGGCGATGTGGAAGCGACCGCCTCAGGTCGAAGGTCGCGCGGAGCCTCGGGCCGACGGTCGTGCGGAGCCTCAGGTCGATGGTCGTGGGGAGCATCGCGAGACCTCGCCTTCGGGAGACGCTCGACCGACGGCCGAGCATCAGGCCCCGATGATACGCGCCGTCGCACGATCGGGGCGGCGATCCCCCGACGGAGTGGCGGAGACCCTGTCACCGTCGCGATCCGGTCCCCGTCCAGAACACCGGGGACAGCCAGAAGGTCCCCGGCTTCGGGAAAGCCGATCGCCCCGGGCGAGCACGAGCTCACGATCGGCAAGGGCCCCGTGAGGGGGGCGGACGCGGGGCGGAGCCCGCCCTTGGCGGAACGGCTGAGAGGATAGAGACTGGACCGAAGCACGGGGCCCGGTGCCCGACGAGGCGCGGTCAGAGCGCTCGGTGAGCACCGAACACGAGGTCGTAGGTCGCGACGAGGCGCGAGCCGAGCGTTCCGAGGTCGGTGCCCCGGAGCTCGGCGAGCCAGCGCGCCGTGGCCGCGACCCGCACCGGCTCGTTCCGTCGCACCTTCGCGCCCGGCGGAGCGAGAAACGGCGCATCCGTCTCGACGAGGAGCCGCTCCTCCGGCACGAGCCGAGCGACCTCGGCCGAGGCCTCCTCCCCCGCCCGAAAGACGAGCCCCGAAAAGCTGACGAGGCAGCCGAGCCGGAGGGCTTCGAGCCCGTAGTCCACAGGACCGGAGAAGGAATGGAGGATCGCCGGCAGAGACGTCCTCGCCGCAGGATCGACCGAACCTGTTGCAAGATCGGCCCGGGTGCCGTCCACGGCCACGACCGCCGCCCGCCCGTCCCGCCAGCCGGCGACCGCTTCGAGCAGCGCCTCCTGGGCGTCGCGGCGGCCCGGCTTCGACCGACAATGGAGGACGATCGGTTTCCCGATCCGCGCCGCGAGGTCGAGGTGACGCACCAGGTTCTCGAGCTGGGCGTCGGCCGGCGAGAAGAGCCGATCGTAGTCGAGCCCCGTCTCCCCGACGGCGACGACGACCGGGTCGAGAACGAGATCCTCGAGCCGAGCCCAATCCGCCTCGCCGGCCTTCGCCGCATCGTGCGGGTGGATCCCGACGGCGGCGTCGACCCAGCCGAGGTCGCGGGCGAGGGCGACGGCCCGCCCGGACGAGGCGACATTCCAGCCCGGGACGAGGAGCCGAACGACGCCCGCCCTCCGCGCCGCCTCGGCAACGGCCGCGGCGTCGGCCCCGAAGCGCTCGTGATTCAGGTGGCAGTGGGCATCGACGAGCGAGATCCCACCCTCGGCCTCGCCGTCGGCCATCACCATCGAGCGAGGAGCGACGGTAGGAGCCACCTTCACGAGGCCCCCGCCGACGTCCCCTCCGTCTCGGTCTCGAGACGCGGGAAGAGCGGCTCCGGCCGCCCCACGTGGCCCGCCTCCCCGGCATGTCTGCCCCACCGAAGCTCGTCGAGGAGCGGCGGCCCGCCGTTCCCATCGGGACCGTACGGATAGCCGTAGCCGAGCTGGGCGAGGATCCGAGGAGCCGCCCCAGGCATGAAGGGGGCGACCGCCAAGGCGACGAGCCGGCAGGCCTCGACGAGGTCCCCGAGGACCCCCCGAAGGCGAGCCGCGGCCTCGACGTCGCCGGCCCCGGCCGCTCGGGCGAGGACCCAGGGCTGCTCGGCGTCGACGGTCCGGTTCGCCCCGCCGACGTAGTCCCAGAGCTCGGCGAGGGCCTCGTGGAGGAGGCAGCCCTCGATCCGATCGCGGACGTTGGAGAGGGTGTCCGTCCAGCCCTCGGCGAGGGCCGATTCGGCCGCCGCCCGCGGCGCCGGTCGCTCGCCGTCGAGGTAGCGGTGCACCATCGAGACGGTCCGGTTCACGAGGTTCCCGAAGTCGTTCGCCAAATCGGCGTTGTAGCGGCGGACGAAGCTGTCCCAGGAGACGTCCGAGTCGCGGTCGAAGGCGACCTCGCGGAGGGTGACGTACCGGGCCCCGTCAGGCCCGAAGGCCCGGACGACGTCCCACGGATCGAGGAAGTTGCCGCGGCTCTTGCTCATCCGCTCGCCCGAGACGAGGAGCCAGCCGTGGACCCAGACCCGCCGGGGCGCTTCGAGCCCCGCCGACCAGAGCATCGCCGGCCAGTAGATCGTGTGGAAGCGGGCGATGTCCTTGCCGATGACGTGGAGGTCGGCCGGCCACCAGCGGGCGAAGCTCGCCGGGTCGTCCGGGAAGCCGGCCCCGGTGATGTAGTTGATGAGGGCGTCGTACCAGACGTAGATGGTGCCCGCCGCCGGGTCCCAGGACCCGTCGGGGAGCTGGGCCGAACTGCCGTCCTCCCGGATCGGGAACGGGATCCCCCAGCTCGCCCCGGCTCGGCTGATGGAGAAGTCCTCGAGCCCCTGGCGGATGAAGCTGAGCATCTCGTTCCGGCGGTAGTCGGGCTGGACGAAGTCGGGGTGGGCTTCGAAGTGGCGCTCGAGCCGCTCCTGGTAGGCCGAGAGCCGGAAGAACCAATTCCGTTCGCTCAGCCATTGGAGGGGCACGTCCGGGTGGTTCGGGCAGATCGTTCCCTTCGCCGTCTCGAGGAGGTCGGAGGCGGCCTTGAAGCCCTCGTTCGGGCAGTACCAGCCCTCGTACGTCCCGAGGTAGATGTCACCGTTCGCGTAGGCCCGGCGGACCATCTCCTGGGCCGCCCGGACGTGGTCGGGATCGGTCGTCCGGATGAAGCGATCGGGGGCGATGAGGAGGGCCCCTTCGGCCGCCTTGAAGAGCTCGACCATCTCGTCGACGAAGGCCTTCGGGTGGAGCCCTCGCTCGGCGGCCTTCATGGCAATGTTCACCGAGTGCTCGTCGGTCCCGGTCAAAAAGCGGGTCTCCTCGCCGATCATCCGGTGCCAGCGGGCGATGGCGTCGGCGCCGATGACCTCGTAGAGGGTGTGGAGGCCGGGCTGGTTGTTGGCGTAGGCGATGGCGGTCGTGATGTAGAAGCGGGCCATGGCCGCGATCCTAGCAGGAGCGGGTCGGAGGCCGACGCCGGATCGGGTCGGCACGGCTGGCCGAGACTCCGGTTCGCCCGACGGCGCCGCGAACAGAATGAACGGCCTCAGAACGCCACACTCGGCGGTGTACGGCCGTGGCCCGATTCATACTTGACACGAGAGAGAGATACTAACGTTGAGGCATCGGGCCGAGGCCAGCTGCGGGAGCTCGGATCCGGGTCGGTGCAGAGGGAAAGGTGGGGTCGAGTCCATGGGGGACCTCGAGCGTCGAGCCGCGAAGCGGCTCGGATTGGCGCTGTTGCCCGTCGTCCTCCTCGCTGGCGGTTGCATCGGCCTCGGCCAGATTGACACGGGTCCCTCGGGTTCGACGGCGGTCCCGTCGGTGGCGATCTCGCCATCCCGGAACGCGAGCCCTTCGCCCCCGAGTCTGCCGGAGGTGCTCGCCGCGAAGACGTGGGTCACCCTCAACCCCGTCGGCTCTCTTGGAGCCGCGGTGGCCGGGACCCTCGACGGCCACTACCACCTCACCCTTCCGGCGGACGAGGTCGCCCTTGCCGCGGCCGACCTGCGGGTCGTCTCTGCGATCTGGACGAAGGCTCCCGACGGCTCCACCCAGGACTCGACCCTCGTCGTCCGGGATCTGCGTCGCGACGGAGCGGAAATCGCTCGATTCGAGACCGCCGGCCCCGTTGTGGCCGGCCAGGCCGTCCTGTCGGGAGACACCCTCTTCTTTGCCGGCAATAGCGCGCCCGACCGCATCGCCGGCGTCTACGCCGGCTCTCTCGCCGACAGCACGGTCCGAACCCTCATCGACCCCGGGCCGGTGCCCGACAACCTCGCCGCGTCGACCGGCTCCGTCGTCTTCGCCATCCAGACCGCTCCCGGGGTCAGCCGCAGCCCGGTCGTCCTGAGCCCGAGCGGCCGGACCCTCGGCTCGGCTGTCTGTGGCAACGGCCGCTGCAACATCGAGCTCGTCGACGTGCCGAGCGGGAAGGCGAGGCAGGCCTTCACTGGCGTTCCATTCGGTCTCTGGCTGCTGGGCGAGGCCGTCCTCATCGGCGTGGACGACACGAGCGTCTATGGCTACGACGCGAGCGGGCGCTCGCTTTGGGCCCTGAAGGACAAGCGACCACAGAGCCCCGGGTACCTGACGTCCGACGGCAGCCAACTCATCGTCCTCTACCAGGATGTCGATCCGAACGCCGATGCCGTCGTCGTTCTCGGGGTCGTCGACGTGTCTTCTGGTGCGGAGCGGGTCCTGCGGCGGTGGGAGCGAAACGAGCCGGCGCCGCTCCTGTGGGCGGCCGTTTCCAGCGACGAGACCGCGGTCTTGATCCCGAACGGGCTGACGCCCGAGGCTGCGCTCGACGCTGGGGGCGGCAGCTTCGAGGCCGACCTCCTCGACCTCCAGACGGGCACCCTCGCCCCGGGAGCTCTCGTCGTGAGTGCCCGCTAGGGCTGGCAGCAGCTCCCATGCGCGC